>CANRMO010000074.1 GCA_947631755.1 uncultured Lachnospiraceae bacterium
GGCTGCACCCGCTGGTAAGGGCCATATTCAGCGCGGCCATATCCTCATCCGTTCCAATCTCATCTACTGCGATCACTTCCGGGGCCATTGAGCGCAGCATCATCTGTATTCCCTCCCGCTTGCTGCAGGCGTCCAGCACATCGCAGTGCGTCCCCACATCCCTCTGGGGGATTCCCTTATAACAGGCTGCAATCTCCGAGCGCTCATCCACAACCGAGACATTCATGGCCGGACTGTCTCTCCCGCCACATGCCAGTTTCCTCACAATATCCCTCAAAAGTGTTGTCTTGCCGCCCCCCGGAGGCGAGACAATAAGAGTTGAGAGAAAACGCGTCCCATCAAACAGGCGGGAAAACAGCTTGTCTGCACAGCCCTTTCTCTCATGGGAGATACGGATGTTCAGAAACGACAGATTCCGCATTGTCTTAACTGTGTCCCGCTCCATCACGGCTCGTCCTGCCAGGCCGATCCGGTGCCCCCCGGGAATCGTCAGATATCCCTTTTTTATCTCTTCCTCAAAAGCATACAGGGAATAATTGCTGATATGGTCGAGGATTTCCCGGAACTCCCCCGGATCTACCGTCCTCCCCCCCTGACGGGGAATCACTTTCCGCCCGCCCGCGGACAAGACAATGCTTTTCCCGCAGCGGATGCGTATCTCCTGGAGCTCATCCTCCGCGATACCTGAAAAATCCAGAACCCGGCGGATCCTCTCCGGAAATAGATTGCGTATCTCTTCCTGCAAACAATCACCCCCTTCGTTGTACTAGTTCATTACTATTCACAGTCTTGTCCAAATATTCTTGAATCGGACAACTTTTTATGTTACTATTTTTCTGAAATACAACCAAAAGGAAACGAGGGATTTTTATGAAATACGGACTGATCGGCGAAAAGCTGGGGCACAGTGCCTCCAAAGAAATACACGGAAAACTGGCAGATTACACATATGAACTGAGAGAACTGGACCGCGAAGAATTTGCACCTTTTATGGAGAAAAAAGAATTTCTTGCAATCAATGTGACAATCCCCTACAAACAGGATGTCATCCCCTATCTGTCCTATATCGACGGAGACGCGGAAGCCATCGGCGCGGTGAACACCATCGTGAACCGCGGCGGGCAGCTGTACGGTTACAATACCGATATGCCGGGATTTATCTATATGGTAAAAAACAACAACATTGACATAGAGAAAAAAAAGACGGTTATCCTCGGAAACGGGGGCGTCTCACAGGCAATCCAGGCCGCTGTAAAAAAAATGGGGGCGTCGGAAATAATCATTGTCGGACACCGCACAATAAAAAAGGGAGTTATCACTTATGAAGAATGTTTTGAAAAGCATAGCGACGCAGAGATTATTATAAACGCAAGCCCGGTTGGAATGTATCCAAATGTGGACGCCTCCCCTGTTGACCTGTCACACTTCCCGAAATGCAGGGCCGTGATCGATGCCATCGCCAATCCCCTCACGACAAAGATCGTGGCTCAGGCCAGAGAACTCGGCATGGCCGGAATAACCGGACTGGAAATGCTGGTGGCCCAGGCCAAATACGCAGTGGAGATCTTTCTGGACACAAAAATACCGGAGGGGAAAATAGATGAGATCTACCGGGAAATGCTGGATACAGAAAATAAATGATGAATCCCGGTTTATCACCGGTGGCTCTTCTTATCTTTGTACATCTCACTGTCGGCCTCTTTTACAAGGGAATCCAGATCCGTTACGCGGTCAGAATAAGAATATCCGATGGCGATGCGGCACTGAACCTCTTTCTCCGGCGGCGTGAGTGTTGTCTCCGGATCGTTCTTCATGCCCGCGACCATCTCCGCCATGGACGCCCTGTCCACATCCGGGATAAACATCATGAACTCATCCCCGCCCATGCGGAATCCCGCGCCGCCCTCTGGCACATATTTCCGGACAAATGCTGCGGTTTTCACGATCACCTCATCCCCGTTCTCATGGCCGCATATATCATTCATTTTCTTTAAATTATCAACATCAAAATAAACCACGCCAAGCGCCTGCCTGCCGCTGTAGTAATCCCGGCACTCTTCCAGATACCTCTTGTTATACAGCTGGGTCATGCTGTCATGGTTGCTGTTCCATGTGGCCACCGCCAGGCTGTTGGCAGAAGAAAGGATATCCGACTCCATCTTTTTCAGAGAGTGGAACAGTGTCTCAATCTCATCTCCCGTCTTTATATCCAGCTTATGCAGCGGGGAATCCTCCTTCGTCAGCGTGAGCACTCCCTCATAGCTCGAGGCGGCAGTTGTCAGCGCGTGGATCGGCTGGATGACCGAGTGGCGGATCTGAAAAATAAAAAGCAGGGCGAGCAGGACAGCCAGGGCGAACATCGTAATACTCAGGCGCACAAGATATTGAAACTGGTTCTTTTCCGCGTCCACTGTAGAAATGCCCACCTGCACATAACCGATTGGGATATTATAGGAAGAATACAGCGGACGGTACGCAACGATCTGGTCCGCATACGCAATGTGCCCGATATCGGCTCCCTCCACCAGCTGCTCTTTCCTCTCCGACTGGTACGCATCATAGGCTGAGACATCACCGAGGAATGCCCCCCGCTTTGTGAGGTTTGTATCAAAAACATAGTGACACCCATCCTCCTCAAATTTCACCACCGAGAGTTTCACGATATCCTTATTCGTATTTCTATAATCAAGCAGTTTATTCCACATCTCGTAGTACGCAGAATCTCTCTTTCCCGTTTTCATATAGTTGTCAATCTTCTCCACGTCCAGGATCAGCCCGCAGGTCTCCGCCACCGTGTGCGCCGCAGAATAAGTCGTCTCCTCTGTGACAGCCAGAAAATTCCGATAGCTCATAAAAATGCTCAGCAGGCTGAGCGCCACAATGAAAGTGGAGATAAAAAACAATATTCTCTTACTTAAAGATTTTTTCATGAAAATCACCTCAATAGGTCCTGCTGTCGATGTGTATATTTGCCTCGTCGTAAAAGAACACCATCTCCTGCGTATATATAACCTTTTTATACTCTTTTTTCTTATCTATGGCCAGTATGGTCTCCTCGCAGTTCCTCGCTAAAAGCGGGCTGCTCTCCACGGAGATCACCAGCTGTTTTTTCTGCATCTTCTTAAAAGCGTCCCGCACAGCTTCAAAGGAGACCGTGATCACACCTTTGTCCGCCCCGTAGCTGACTCCCCTCTGATCCATGGCGGCCATAGCGCCGAACATCATATTGTCATTCTCTGCAATGAGCACCTGAAACTCCGCGCCGGATTCCAGGATCCGTTCCATGGCGTCTCTCCCTCCGCCCTGGGTAAAATCGCCCCTCTCCCGCACTGTGATCTGCCAGTTGTCATGGGCGGCAGCTTCTTTCTCAATCCCCCCCGTTCTTCCGGTTGCGCTGGGCGAACCCTCCAATCCCTCGATCAGGGCAATCTTGACCGGTTCATCCTCCAGCTCCTTCCCCTCCAGGAAAATCTCGATGGCTTTGCAGGCATTTACCCCTTCCTTTTCAAAATCTGCGCCGACCCGGCAGGCAAAGAGGGATTCGTCCGCACTCACACTGCCCCCGGATATAATAACCGGGATTTTATTTTCCTTTGCCTCTTCCAGAACATCTTCCCAGCCGTCCCTGGCAACCGGGTTCAGAATGATATAATCCACTCCCTGGGCAATCAAGTCATACATCGCCTTTATCTGGCGCTCCTGACTGGAATTCCCATTGACATAAATAAAATGATATCCCTTTTCCTCCGAGAAAACGGCCTTGAAGTTCTGGGAGTTGGCCTCCCGCCAGTCCGACTCATTTCCGTTCTGAATAAATCCGACCGTGATTATATTCCCCCCGTACGGAACCTGGCCGGCCCGCTTGAGATTCAAATCTTTTGCCCTGTCCCCTTTCTGGCCGCCGCATCCGGCGAGGCAGAACACAGCCAGGGAAAAAACAAGTAACAGCCTTATGTATCTTCGCACGATCCCTCTCACTTCCTCTCCCATTCTTTCTATTCGCCATATGGCTTTTGTATCACGTATATTTTGAATTAATTATACATAATCTAATATGGAGTAAGCAAGTATTATTTTTGATTTTAGGAGGTTTTATGTGCAGCATAGCGGGTTTTTACCATCCTGACGCTTCCTTATTGGAAAAAAAAGATTATTATGACCACATATTAGAGGATATGACACACACTCTGTATCACAGAGGGCCCGATGACAACGGCACGGTGCTGACGCAACACTGCGGACTCGCCCACACCCGCCTGTCCATCATCGACCTCACAAATGGAATCCAGCCGATGACAAGATATATGGACGGATACGCCTGCCACATAATCTACAACGGTGAAATTTACAACCTGGGTATGCTGCGAAAACGGCTGACAGAAAAAAACGTGATACCGACAACCACCTCCGACACCGAGATCCTGCTCCTGTCCTATATGACATTTGGAGCAGATTTCATACGGGATGTGGACGGTATTTTTGCCTTTGCCGTATATGACGAGCGCCACAGTACGCTGACACTGTTCCGCGACTCTTTCGGCATCAAGCCACTCTTCTATACCATTTGCGATGACATGCTCGTCTTTTCCTCCGAGCCGAAAGGATGCTTTTGTTTTCCCGGCGTCCGGGCCGAACTGGACCGCGGGGGACTGAACGAAATTCTCGCCCTCGGGCCGGCGCGCACACCGGGATCCGGCGTGTTCCGCGGATTCCACGAACTGCTGCCGGGATCTTATATGGTCTGCAGCCCCTACGGGCGCACGTCCACAAACTATTTCCGCCTTGAGAGCCGCCCGCACTTTGACTCCTACGAAGAAACAGTGGAAAAGACATCCTTTCTCGTGCAGGACGCCATCCGGCGGCAAATGGTATCCGATGTGCCCATCTGTACCTTCCTGTCCGGTGGCATTGACTCCAGTGTCGTGTCCGCTGTGTGCGCCTCAGAATTGAAGAAACAGGGAGAGCGGCTGACCACCTTTTCCTTTGACTTTACAGAAAATGATAAATTCTTCCAGGCCAACTCTTTCCAGCCCTCACAGGACCGCCCTTATGTAGACAAAATGGTAGAATTCCTGGGCTCTGACCACCACTACTTAGAGTGCAGCAACACGAGACAGGCCGACCTTCTGACCCGCTCTGTGGACGCCCACGACCTGCCCTGCATGGCAGATATCGACTCCTCGCTCCAATACTTCTGCGAGGAAGTGAGCCACAGCCATAAAGTCGTACTGACTGGCGAGTGCGCCGATGAAGTGTTCGGCGGCTATCCCTGGTTCCACCGGGAGGATATGCTTAGCTCCGGCACATTCCCCTGGACGCCGTCCTTAGCGCCGCGGAAAGCACTTTTATCCCCGGAGCTCCTGGAAGCCCTTGATATGGACGGATACGTGAAAAAGACATATGACCGGGCGGTCAGCGAAATCAATATTCTGCCCGGCGAGGACGATATACAGGCAAACCGGCGCCGGATCGGCTATCTCAATATCCGCTTTTTCATGCAGACGCTGCTGAACCGCATGGACCGCACCAGTATGTTCTCCGGACTGGAGGCCCGCGTCCCATTTGCAGACCGGGCGCTGGTGGATTATGTTTTCAACATCCCGTGGGAGATGAAAGCGAAAGACGGATTGGTCAAAAATATACTCCGCCAGGCCGCAAAAGGGCTTGTGCCGGAGGAAATCCTCTTCCGCCGAAAAAGCCCTTACCCGAAAACCTATAATCCATATTATGAGACACTGCTGGCCGGCCGGCTGCGCGAAGTTCTCTCCGACGGCGGAAGCCCCCTGGGCCAGCTCGTGAACAGAAAGGCGCTGGATCAGTTTTTAGACAATCCGAAAGATTACGGTAAGCCGTGGTACGGCCAGCTTATGGCGGGCCCCCAGATGATTGCCTATCTGCTGCAGATCGATTATTTTCTGAGAAAATACAAAGTGAGGATTGCACTGTAAATCCTCCACCCGGTAAGTGTGCCCAAGGGACGGGTGGCGGATGGAGAAGCTCCCCTTAATATTGGAGCTTATCCGTCCAATCCGTCCTTATACATATCCTCAATACTGATTAAAAGTATTTCTTCTGAGTTATTTTTTACATATTCAGAAAAACCTGAAAGTGAAAAAAGACACAATACAGCATGTTTTGCCGGCAAGTAATTAGTCTTTTTCAGAAATTTTTCAAGCTCCTCCCTGTCAAATTTTGAATTTTTGAATTTGCATTCTCCTGCTAACAAAATCTCTTTGCCGTTCCAGCCTGTAATATCAAGCTCTATCTGCTCAGGGTTTCCATTTTCATCCACTATACTTCTCTGGTAATCCGTGATATCTGTTATAATAGGAATGCCATTCTGCCCTATGTGAGAATACACGTATTGTCTGGCCATTTTTTCAAATATCTTTCCCATAAAATCGTGTATGTTGTTTTTTACATACAAATTATAATATATTTCTCCCTTTCCGGCATTTATTAAACTGGCTGCCCTGTTTACATATTTAAACCAGAATTCGAGCATACTGTCATTTAATAAATAATAAGGCTTTGCTGACATTCGTCTCTCAATAAGCTCTGCTTTAACAAGAATTTTAAGGGGATAGGTAATATCATTTACTCCCGCACAGGATGCAATTTCACTATTTTTTGTATGTCCTGTTGCAATTGCTGAGATAATTGTATTATATAAGGCGGGGTTTTGCCGGTCGCTTGTAATAACGGTGCGCACCTGCTCTTCTGAAAAATAACCTCCTATGCTGTAAAACTGTTCAATTATATTTTCTTCCAGGGTTTGCGTTGTATCAAACTGCCTGATATATTTTGCAACCCCATTTGTAAGGCCATATACGATTGCCTTTTCCTCAAAGCTGTATCCGTCAAGAAATTCTGCTGTTTCCAGATAATCAAAAGAGCGCAGCTTGAGCTCTAAGTCGCTTCTGCCGTGGAGCGGTGCTGCTTCTCCAATTACTTCATCTTTCATAAATCCCACAAGGGATCCGCAAATTATAAAAAACAGATTTGTGGATTTCCAATTGTAATCAATTATTTTTTGCAATAAAGATTGAATATATGGACATTGCTTTGCAAGGTAAGGGTATTCATCAATAAAAAACACTACTCTTTCCTGCATGGCCGCATTGCCGATAAATTCAAAGACCTTTTCAAAATCCGGAAAGCTTATTGTTCCCAGTAATTCGGGAGCTAATGCGGTCAGCACAGATTCCGTAAGCATTGACAGAAGTTCTTTTTCACCCCGTTCTACTGCTGCAAATGAAACATTTCTACAGGATTGTTTATCAATAAAGTGATTGATTAATGTTGTTTTTCCAATCCTTCTTCTGCCATATATTACTGCCATTTTAAATCCATTTCGATCATAATTTTTTTGCAGGATAGACATTTCTGTTTTTCTTCCTAAAAATTTTTCTTTCATACTGTCACCTCTGATTTGACCCAAATCAATTTAACCGAAATTGATTTCGCCAAAATTAATTTCGGTTAAATTATATATCTGGATTTCCTGTGTGTCAAGCATCAATTTCGTAAAAACATTCTTTTACCTCCTGATACCATTTCGCCTGTTCCCGCCACATCTTTGCATAGTACCCGTCTTTTTCCAGAAGTTCCTCATGTCTTCCCTGTTCCGCCACCCGTCCCTTTTTCAAAACAAGGATATGGTCTGCCAGCCTGGCGGATCCGAGGCGGTGGGTCACGATAACCCCCATCCGCCCCCGTATCATCTCACGGAATTTTCGGTATAATATCCCCTCCTCCAGAGGGTCAATGGCAGATGTCGGCTCATCCAGTACAA
Organism: uncultured Lachnospiraceae bacterium; assembly: GCA_947631755.1. Classification (GTDB taxonomy): domain Bacteria; phylum Bacillota; class Clostridia; order Lachnospirales; family Lachnospiraceae; genus Eubacterium_F. Next base: position 7,796 of record CANRMO010000074.1, read on the forward strand.
TAAGGCGGTTCTGGCGGTACAGCCCCCGGGCCAGCGCCAGCCGCTGCCACTGGCCGCCGGACAGATTAATCCCGTCAAACTCCCGGGAGAGCATGGTATCCAGTCCCCGGTCAAAATTTTCATCTATCCTGAATTCACTCTGGCGGATACACTCCCACAACCATTTCTCGCGGTCCTCCTCACTGCCGGGCACATCCGCCGCTATGGCAACATTTCCCCTGACACTCATCCGGTAGCGGTTAAATTTCTGAAACACAGCCGACACATCGGCAAACCGGTCCTCCGGACGCACGGCATACAAATCTTTTCCGTCCACCTCGACACGGCCCGCCGTCGGCGCATAGAGGCCGGCCAGAATATGTACGAGAGTGCTCTTCCCTGCCCCATTTTCCCCCACCAGCGCCACTGTCTGCCCAGCCCGGATATCAAAAGAAATATCATCCAGCACTTTTTTATCTGATCCCGGATAGACGTAGGATATATGGCGCAGGCGGATCCGGTCCTCCCAGCGGATCTCTCCTCTCCCGCATGTCTCTTCGGGAATATCAAAAAATTCGACATACCGCTTTAACATGGGCGCGTGGTCAAACAGATTACTGAGATAATGGTCAATGGCATCAGCCATAAAGGTGATCATTGTGGTGATCGAGGAAAACACAGCGGCAAATGCCCCCACGGAGATCCTGTTTTGCAGCATAAAGACAAGAAGCAGCACAATGATCCCGAGATAACCTCCCAGCGTTAGAAACTTCATCAAAAGATTTCTGCCGTCCGCCCTCTTCTGCGCGCGCCATCTCTTCTTGCAAAACCGCCGATTTACATCTCTGTATTTCTAAAAAAAGAAAGAAAAGCTGCCAAAGAGCCGGTTTTCCTTCAACCGCTCCCCGCTGAAAATTTCCGTCTCGTAATATTCTTTCTCCCGCTGCAACGGCACAGTCTCATCGACCTGTCTCTCAAATATCCCGCGCCGTATAAAAAGGTTTATGATTGTGGGCGCGAAAAGAAAGACGAGGCACAGAAGAAGAATCGGTTCGAGCCGCCACAGATACACGCCCATAACGGCAAAATAGGGCAGATAAAAAATGCAGACTGTCGCCACGGAATTGTACACGCCATAGCAGTCACTCACGCCCTGGTTCGCTTTCTCTATACACGCAAGTGTCTCCACATCCTCAAAACACTCACAGGACAGCCGTTTTATTTTCTTATGTATTTTTGTTCTGAGCCTTCCCTCCACTGTCCTCATAGCTGGAAACCAGGTAAAATTACACACAGCGTTTAACAGTTCATTTCCAATGTGAAACAATACAACAACGGCAGTCACTGTCAGCAGCACGGCATATGGCACTCTCCCTGCTGCCGCCCCCTGTATGGTGTCAAAGAGCCACTGCCTGACCACCGTTGCAAAGGCATAACAGACGGAGGAGAGCAGCATGGCACCGCTGTCCATAATGATCCACCCGGGAGCCGTGCGGATCACATCTACAAAAACTTTTGCCATGATACGGCTATACGTCCATCTATTCTCTCTCATTCATACCAGCTCCTCTGCTCTTCATACATCTCACGGAACAATCCTCTTTTTTCCATCAAAAAATCAAAATCTCCCTGCTCACAGATCTCCCCTCCCGCAAAGACAAAAATCCGGTCCACCAATTTCGCAAATCCGAGCCTGTGGCTGATCAGCAGCGTCAGTCTCTCCCTGTCAACACTCTGGAACAGGCGGTAGATTTCACTCTCTGCCTGCGGATCCAGCGAAGCCGTCGGCTCATCCAGAATGCGGACCGGGGACGGGCGCAGCAGTGCGCGCACAAGCGCAAGTTTCTGCCACTGGCCGCCGGACAGATTCACACCGCCCTCCCGCACTTTTCCCAGCAGGGTATCGTACCCATCCGGCAGTGACTCCGCCAATTCGGATAGCCCGAACTGCCGGAACAGGCCATCCCTCTCTCCCTCTGCGACCGCACCGCAGGGATCCGCCAGCTGGCAGTTCTCCCCGAGCGTGAGAGAGTGGCGTATAAAATCCTGGTACACCACAGAAAAGATCCCCTTCTTCTCTGCCCCTGTGTACTCCCTGAGTTCTCTCCCATCAATCCATATCTCCCCCCGGTAGCCAGAATACAAGCCCGTCAGCAATTTGACCGCCGTTGTCTTTCCCGCCCCGTTGGCCCCGACAAAGGCATAACTCTTTCCCCTCTCCATCGAAAATGACACATTTCTCAAAACATCCTCTTTTTCCCCCGGGTAGCCAAAGGAGACATTTCGAAATTCAATCCTCCGGATATCCTGTGGATAGACCGGGAGATCCCTGGCCCCCTCCTCCTCGTCCAGCTGCCAGAACTGCTCCATATCTTTTGCAAATTCATTCCCCGTGACAAGGGCATCTATGTTCCGGCTAAGCCCCCAGCTCATTTGGGCCGTCAACTGAAACACAGCGTTCACAAGTGAGATGAAAAGACCGATGCTGATCGTTCCGGCCACCGTCGGCCGGAGCAGTGTGGCAATGATAAGGAGAGCCGCCACAGCGGACAGGGCACCACTGATCTTTGTTTTCACCGCCCAGTAAACCTGAGTGTTTGTCTCTGTATGCAAAACATCCCAGTACACATTCTGATACTCCTCTCCCACCCGGTCAGAATAGCCGAAAAGATTCCTCTCATCCGCATACTCCCGCCGGACAAGAAGAGTGTCCAGATACTGGTACTTCCTCGTCTGTTTTGACGTGTCCCTCTGCGCCTCATAATTCTTCTTTCCTCCCCTTACCGAATACAAGAAAAGCGGAATACAGAAAATAAGGATCATCAGTGCCGCCCACCACACATAACCGGCAATGATAAATAAAATACCGGCGATCTGGATCAACAGTTTCAACAGAGACAGGCCGGCCATGTAGATCTCCATCACCCGCTTCCCGGTATCCCTCAGTACACGGTTGATCAGATCCATGCTGTCAGACTGCTCTACATGGCAGTAGGA
>CANRMO010000075.1 GCA_947631755.1 uncultured Lachnospiraceae bacterium
TCCGCTCCCCGAACTGCCGCTGCATGAAATTCTTTGACTTCAGCTCCGGGATCGGGCGCCTTCTGCCGTAGAGCGATTCCACATATCCTTTCTCTTTGCCGCACTTCACCATAGAATCCATATATTCTTTTACTTTCGGATAGGTCTCAAAATAATCCTCAATATATTTTTCTGCCTCTTTTTTGGAGATATTCAGATCCCGGGACAGCCCAAAACCGCTGATGCCATAAACAATGCCAAAATTGACTGCTTTCGCGCTCCGCCTCTGGAGGTCCGTCACATCCTCATAGGGCGTGTGGAACACAAGAGACGCAGTGGCCCGGTGGACATCTGCATTTTCTCTATATGCCTCAATCAGATTTTCATCACCAGACATATGGGCCAGCACCCGCAGCTCGATCTGCGAATAGTCGGCATCCAGAAACACATACTCCTCCGCCGGGACAAACACTTTTCGGATCTGCCTGCCAAGCTCCATGCGGATCGGTATATTCTGCAGATTCGGCTCCGTGCTGCTCAGCCGCCCCGTAGCCGTGATCGTCTGGTTAAAGGTCGTCCGGATTCTCCCATCTTTTTCGTCAATATAGGTGTCTAAGCCGTCTGCATACGTTGATTTTAATTTTGCGAGCTGGCGGTATTCCAGAATATTCTCTATGACCGGATCCTCAAAACGGAGCTTTTCCAAAACCTCTGCCGACGTAGAGTACCCGGTCTTCGTCTTTTTCCCATAGGGCATATGCAGCTTCTCAAAGAGAATCACTCCCAGCTGCTTGGGCGAATTGATGTTAAACTCTTCCCCTGTCCGCTCATAGATCTCGGCCTCCAGCTCTTCTATGCGGGCGCCGAGTTTATCGCCGTACTCTTTCAGAGCCTCTCTCTTTACGAGAATTCCCCGGTTTTCCATCCCCCGCAGGGTAAAGAGCAGAGGCATCTCGATCTCCTCAAAAAGCCGCAGTGACCGGATCTTTTTCAATTCTTTCTTTAATTTTGGATAAGCTGTGGCATTTACCAGAGCGCAGTAACAGACATGGCGGATCATCTCTTCCTCTCTCTCCGCAAACGCGGCCTCAGGCGGCATTTTGCCAAACCCCTGGCTATAAGGGTACATAGAAATATCCGCATAGGGATCCGCCAGATCTTCTTCCTCAAACCCTTTCTGTACCGGGTTCAGAAGATAGGCGGCGATGTTTGTGTCGAAGCTGTTTTCCGGCGAAGCTGCCGGAAAAAAATCAAGCTGGGATTTCAGATCATTTGCTGACAGGATATGGGATTCCATCATCTTCTCAATGCGTGAGACCACATCATACTCCGTCAATTTTTCACCGATTAAACAAAAAGCTGTTTTCTCTCTCGAAAAAGAGACCCCCATGCCGAGAAGACGACTCTTCTGCTCCGTCATAAAAAGCCCGCACCCCTACTGGATCGCCTTTCTGGGCAGAGTCTGCAAAAGCAGCCCATTCTTCTCTTGTCCTAAGCACAACAAAATTTTTTTCCACTCCCGGATTCCCGGTTTTATCCCCATCAAAGCGCCCCAGAAGAGATTTGATATCCAGTGACTGCAAAAGTCCATACGCTTTCTTGTTATAAAGATCTTTTAGCACACACTGCTCTATGGAAATCCCCAGCTTGCAGTCTGTCTTAATTGTGGCCAGCTCCTTGCTGAGTTTTGCCAGGGCAATGTTGTTTTTTACCGCCTCTTTTGCCCGCTTTGGTGTAATTTCATCTACATGGGCGATGACATTTTCCACCGTCCCATAAAGAGTCAGAAGCTTTATAGCCGTCTTCTCCCCAACCCCGGGAACTCCCGGGATATTGTCAGAAGAATCGCCCATCAGCCCTTTCATGTCGATGATCTGGAGCGGTGTCACCCCGTACTTTTCAATCACTTCCGGCGCGTGGTAATCTTCCACCACGGTCTTCCCAGCCCGTGTCTTCGGGATTCTCACCATAATCTTATCGGTCGCCAGCTGGAGAAGATCTCTATCGCCGGACACCACCGACACGGTATAACCCTCTTTTTCTCCTTTGCGGGCCATCGTGCCGAGGATATCGTCAGCCTCAATCCCCTCTCTGGAGAAAATACAGATGTTCATGGCACACAGAATCTCTCTCAATACCGGCACCTGCTCACGGAGTTCATCCGGCATCGGTTTTCTCGTCCCCTTATACTCCTCATACATCTTGTGGCGGAACGTGGGAGCCTTCTCATCAAAGGCAACCAGCATATATTCTGGTTCTTCCTCCTCCATGATTTTAAACATAATATTCAAAAAACCATATATTGCGTTTGTGTGCAGCCCGTCCTTGTTTGTCAGTTCCGGTATCCCGTAAAAGGCCCGGTTTATAATGCTGTTCCCGTCGATCAATACAAGTTTTTTCCCCAAATCCGCTGTTTCCTCTCTTTCCCTGGCTTTTATTTTTTAATCCTAATTTTTTTCACCGCGCTGTTCGAGCTGATACAGGTCACGCCGTTTTTCACAGAATACGCCCTGGCCCGCACATAATACATTCCCTTTTCGGCTCCTTTAATGCCAAAAGAATTTCCTGTCACAATGTATTTTTTTGTACTCGCTGCCGCAAAAGAAGGTGAAGTCGAAACATCAATATAAAATCCTCTGACCTGAGTTTTTTTGCCCAGATAAACGCGGAAATTTTTACCACTCACTTTTATCTTTCTATAGGCAGGTTTTTTCGGCACGATTAGAAAATGCAGAACCCTTTTCCCTCTGTAGTTGCCTTTCCCTTTGATGACAATAGATGCCCGGCCGATTTTTTTATTGTTTTTGTACTCAAATGTATAATCCCGTTTCTTTTTCATCGTAACATTGCCGTTTTTCAGTACAAATTCCGCTTTCCGTTCTTTTCCTGTGTACACCATAGTCTTCGGGCAGTGGTAGGCGACATTTTTCACGGATTTTTTTACGATCGTGTAGCTCGCTTCCACCGTTCCTTTGTAATTTCCCCGGCCCTTAAAGGTAATCGTTGCCTTTCCCGGGTTCTTATTCTTCCAGTATGTCACTTTATAGTTTTTATCACTGATCTCAACACCGGAATCTTTGACAGTAAAGTTATCCTTTATCGTCTTCCCGGTATAGGTTTTTTTCTTTGTCACTTTGACCATGCTCTTTTTCAATGTCTTTTTTGTGACCGGCACTTTGACACGGACAATGACAGATCGGTAGAGGGATGTGTCCGCCGGGACAAACTTCGCGCGGTATCCCGAATTCCCGTACACAGGGACAATCGTATCATCCACCCAGGACCACTGTTCCGGAAGTTTGATAGATGAGAGTTTCCGGGTCGGCGAATAGAGAGCCGATGCTGCCACCGGCGTCGTAAATGCCGGCACAAGTTTTGGCACAAATGCCGCAGTGGATCCCGCCACATAGCCGGAATATTTATCCGATGTCACACAGGCGATCAGGCGGTATCCAATATCTTCTTTTGTCACTTTGTACGTATTCGAAACCGCGCCTTTGATCTCTGTCGCCCCATCGATCGAAGTTATTTCTCTGTCTGCGCCATTCGATGTATCCTGCACCACTGGCGTCTCATTGGCGGCCGTCTCCATATCACCGTCCTCGTCATCTTCATCCTCTTCTTCGTCGCCGTCCTCCCCGTCATCCTCATCTTCATCTTCATCATCATCGGAGTAATCCGCCTCCAGGTCATCCGCCTCCGCGCCGCCTGTATTATCCAGGGCAGCATTGAAATCTGCCACATCCTCTTCCAGTTTGATCCGGTACCACTGATATGTGAGCTCCCCGGCGTCCTCTGAGGTCAGCTCCGGCACTGCCGTCAGTGTGCTGTCCACTTCCACCGCGCCATTCACATTCACCCGTCCGGCCAGCGCCATAGGATCGGTGCTTATAGTCTCACTCATCATCTGCGACACATTTCCTGCCTCATCCACCAGTATTACATAGACCCTATAACTGGAATTTGGTGTCAGGCCGCCGATATCCACGGTAACTGGTTTGTCTTTTCCAACTCTGCCATAACCCACAATGCCGTATTTTGCAGTTACGCTCTCAATAATGACATCCGGCGTTATTTCCTGGGAATAGCCGTCCGGCACAGTCATATAATAATACTCGGCAGATTCACTGCTGGAAATGCTGACAGCAGCGCTCACATCCGAGAGGGCTCCCCCCTCCAGTTTCGTGATAACCGGATAAATACTGTCCGCCTTTACAATCAATTTCTTTGCCGTCTGGTCAATAGCCATCTTTGTGCTGTCATTTTTGTCGGAGCGCAGATAATATGTGATCGGATTTTCTCCCTCCGCCAGATTTCCAGTCTCAAGCTCAGGACCCCAGTTCCACTCGCCGTTTACTTTCTCACCGCTGATCAGGTATCCCTTTGGGGCCGGGATCACAACTGGTTTCTGCTCATTCTGGATTGGCAGTTCCTCCACCTTTTCATTCGTTGTATAAGCCTTTATCTCAAATGTGGGCGATTTCGCGTCTAATACCAGTTTCTCGTCGCCCGCCTCTGTCATCCCCTCTAAGATAAAATCCTGTTTGCCAACCTCTTCACTGGCAATTCCGAGATTCCAGCCAGAGCCTGCGATCTGCTCCGGCTCCTCCGAGAGAGAAAAATGCTCGTTCTCATGAAATGTCCGGGACTGCCCATAGTACTTCCAGAGACCGTCAAAAGGAGTCACCGTAATCGTCTTCCCGTCCGCCTTTGCCACCATGCCGTCTGACAGGGAGAGCAGGATAGCAGCGGCCAGTATCACCGCCTGTATCCGTTTGTATCGTATCATAATCCTACCTCATTTCTGCACCACATTTTTTATATATCTATATCGACCCTTATCCAGATCTTTCCCCATGTCTGGCAGTGCACAGACACAAATAAAATAATTATTTTTATTTTACCATGAATTGATAAATCCAACAATATTTTCTTTTCGATATTTTTTTTAAGAATCTTTTATTGACAATTTGGCGGATAGATGGTATCATGATTTCTGTTGTTATGCGGATGTGGCGGAATTGGCAGACGCACAAGACTCAAAATCTTGCGGTGGCAACATCGTGTGGGTTCAAGTCCCACCATCCGCATTGTAAAAAAAGCCCTGATCCGGGGCTTTTTTTACTTATCTTATACGCAATACTAATCCAACACGCGCTCCAGTGCCTCCACCACAATTTCCAGTACCTTGATCCGGGCATACAATTTAGAATTCGCCTCGATAATATGCCATGGGGCATTTTTTGTGGATGTACGGACAATCATCTCATCCACCGCTTTCACATACTCATCCCACTTTTCTCGGTTACGCCAGTCCTCATCCGTGATCTTCCACTGCTTTTCCGGGGTATCCTGTCGCTGTTTAAAACGCTTTTCCTGCTCTTCTTTGTCAATGTGCATCCAGAATTTCAGCACAATAGCCCCAGATCTGGCAAGATGGGCTTCCATGTTATTGATCTCAGCGTAGGCCCTCTTCCACTCCGCCGGGGTGGCAAATCCCTCAATCCGCTCCACCAGCACCCGTCCGTACCATGTGCGGTCAAAAATAGCCATATGTCCGTCTTTCGGGAATTTTTCCCAGAACCTCCACAGATAATGGTGAGCTTTTTCTGTGTCATTTGGGGATGCGATCGGCACTACCTCATATCCCCTCGGATCCATGCACTGTGTGATCCTCTTGATGGCGCCGCCCTTTCCGCCGGCATCCCATCCCTCAAAGGCAAGAATGACCGGCACGCGTTTCAGATACATTTTATTGTGCAGGCTGGCCATGCGCCTCTGCAGATCCTTTCTCTTTCTCTTGTACTCCTCCGGTTCAAGGTCGAGGGTGAGGTCAATCCCGTTCAGCACCCCGCTCAGTAGATCATCTGAGAGTTCCTGTACCGGCTCGTTTACCTTCACGCCCGCTTCCCTCTGGTGCACAGCACTCTCCAGGCAATTGACAACCGTGGTCATGATCTTACAGATCGCATACCTTTTTTCCATCGCCTCTACCACTGTCCACGGCGCATTGGAAGTGTCAGTCTGGATCAGCATCCGGTCAAACTGGAGCAGGCATGTGTCATACTCTTTATTCTTTTGCCAGTCTTTCTTCTGGACACGCCATTTTGTACTCTTTTCCTCCTCCAATTTTGCCAGCCTTTTTTTCTGTTCCTTTTTCGTGATGGCGAGGAAAAACTTGATCAGCACCATGCCGTCATCCGTGAACTGCCGCTCGTACTGGCGGATCTCCTCCATGCTCAGGCAGTTGTTTTCCAGCCCCTGGTACCAGCTCCGGTCAAAGATGTGGATTCTCCCCTTTTCCGGCGTCTTTATGCTATAACGCCACAGGTACGGGTGCATCTTGTCCTCTTCGTACTCCTTCTCCATCGTGAATACTTTAAACCCACGGGGATCTAAGGGCTGGATCATCTTATTGATCATTGTCCCTTTCCCCGACGCCTCAAAACCCTCAAACACGATCATGATCGGGATTCCCAGCTCCTTGCACTTTCTCTGAAGTTCCCCCATACGGATCTCCAAATGTGCCATCCTGGCATCGTAATCCTGCCAATCCGCCTTCTTTTTCATATTAATCTGTTCTAACATACGCAACCCTCCTTACATTATTTTCCTGTCTCCATACAATAATTATCCCAGAGAACAAGAAAAAAATCAAGGCAATTCTGCGATATCATCCACGGTTTTTCGATCTTTATTTTATTTCTCTTTATTTTATTCCTCCAGATAAGACTTTAAAACTTCTGCCAGCTTGTATACCGTTGTTCCTGGATCATATTCTGACGGCTTATCCCTTCTCTCATCAAAATCAGCCATTCTCCGTTTTGCATTTTTTATTGCTATATTTACACCATCATTCAGATCAGCCAGACAATAGATATCCTGCTGATTTTTCCTGTATACTCCGTCTGCCAGATTATATTGACGGAATATATCGTTTAATTTCTCGCTCCAGTCATGGCGGTGGAGAGCCGCGTCGGAATAAAAGAAATGCAGATAAAGCCAATATTCAAAAGAAGGATTACTCCATGCAATGTGATAGCCCTTGTCTTTCCCATCCCGGATAGCCTGGTCAAAATCCTCAAAATCATCTCTGTCAAAGACAACCCAGATATTCTGATAGATAACCTTGGAATTTTTTACAATCTTCTCTGTCTTACTGATCAGCTTTCCGGTTGAACTCCCCTCACCATGCACATCAATAAGGGGAACCTCTACTACCTGAACCATTCCGCCTATTTTATCCACAATAAGTTTTTGCATACCTTTAAAATACAAGGGCTCTGTGCGCTCCCCTTCCGTTACGATCAAAAAAGAATTCGCTTTGGGCGTTTTGTACTCATACCGTCTCTTCTTTCTGTCCTCTCTCCTCTTTCTGAATAGATCATGTGAGCCCATTTATTCACCCTCTTTCGCGGCAAATTCCCTCAGAAACGGAATCCCTCCATACACACCGGCCAGATAATCCTTTTCAAAAGAAGCATCTGATCTCACCTTAAAATCCGACAGTGCGGATAATTCAGAATAACCATTCTCATCTTTCTGTACAAACCAGATCTGATCCCTTCTGAAAAATTTCTTATCCATCAATGTTGTGTCATGGGTAGTGTACACTAATTGAGCCGTCGTATCTTCCCGGTAAAACAGATCAATGATAAACTTTAATAACAGCGGATGCAATTTCGTATTCAGCTCATCAACAAAAATACAATTATTTGTCAATATTGCAGCCTGGGCATAAATAAATAATATCATGCTTTTTACTGTTCCCGCTGACTCACTGGACAAACCCAGTGGATATTCTTTTCCGTCTTTCCCTCTGTGAATTGTGAAAAAACTAATCTCAGAATCATTTTCGTAATACATAATATCTGCGATTCCAGTATCAATTGCATCCAGAAATTCCAGCAGTTGTTTCTTTTCGTGATCAATAAACTGCGGCAAAAATTTATCCAATATTTCCTGATCTTCACAGAGATCCGTCGGAACGATCATAATATTCATAACACAGGAATAAACCGTCTGAAATATATCCGTTTTCATTTTTAATCTATTAAAAAAAGATAACACCAGAGTCTCCGCCGGAATCTGTTCCCTGTAATGATCACATTCTCTTTTTATTGAGGCTCCAAATTCAACATATTCCGTCGTTCTCTCAAAAATTGTTATTGTTCTGTTTGTGTTGAGATTTTTTCTGTACAACCACTCTGCCACAATACAATGTTGATTGTATTCATACCCATAACGGTATTCATACTCCTCCTGGATTACTACAATCTGAAATTCTGAGCTATCTTCATTCTCCTCAAAAGAAAAAGGAACATAATATTTACTGATGGCAGTGTTTTTCTGGTCCGACACATTGTTGAGAGATTCAGCAACAATTCTCTGAAAAAATTTCATTGCAAAATATAAGTTTGACTTACCGCTGGCATTTGCACCATAAATGGACGCGACCCGGACGAATTTTTCCTTTTTCCCCCTATTGATCAGATTACTCTCATGTTCTTTATAAGCATTGATCGCTGTCATATCAAAAACTGTCTCATCTCTAAAAGAGAGAACATTTTTTAACGTAAACTGGACTAACATAATAACAGCCTCCTTATATGATATATAGTATATCCATTTTGCTATTTTATGTCAATATTTTTACGGTTTTTACTCTGTTTTCGCCTCCTGGAATGGCTATTTTGCTTTTAGATGCAAATTATGTTATATCCTCTCTCTACTCCAGCCACGCATCAAAGATCTTTCTGGCGACCGGCACAGCATAGGTGCTCCCCGTCCCTGCGGCTTCCACTACAATGCTGACAACAATCTTTTTCCCGCCCTTTTCTGCATAGCCGACAAACCAGGCGTGGGAATCTCTCGACCCATTCTGGAACTCTGCCGATCCGGTCTTCCCTCCCGCCTTATATGAGCCGGGGTAGAGAGCCGTTGCCGTGCCGGACTTTACAGTGGCTCGCATCAGCTTTTTCAGCGCCTCCGCCTCCTCTTCTGTAATCGGAGCCCCCGCCACTGCCGGCTCATAGCTCTCCACGGTATTTCCCTGGTAATCCTCGATGCGGTCTACCAGATACGGCTTCATCAGCGTTCCCCCATTTACGGCGGCACAGACAAGAAATGCATTCTGCAGTGGGGATACAAGGGTATCCCCCTGACCGATGGAGGCCTGCATGATATCCCCTGTGGCCGACTTATCCGTGACAGCAAACTTCGCAGAGCGCTGTTCCAGCTTAGCAAGCGGCATCGCCTTGTTGTAATACAGAGAATCACACAGGTCTTTCCACTTCTTCACATCCAGTCCCCCTCCGATCTGGCAAAAAGCGGCATTACACGATTTTGCAAAGGCAGACGTGAGATCCAGTGATCCGTGGATTTCCCCGCCGTAACAGCGGATCTTATCACTCCCTGTGCCGATGCTTCCCCTGCACTTATAGCGGAACTTATTGTAGTCCTTATTCTCGCGCATATATTCCAGCGCGGTATAGAGTTTAAATGTCGATCCCGGCGGATACAGCCCCTGCGTTGCACGGTTATACAGAGCGGAATCGTCGTCGCTGTCCGCCGTCAGCCTCTCCCACCTGGCATCCGTCAGCCCGTTGGGGTCATAGGTCGGTTTGCTCACCATCGCAAGAATCTTGCCTGTCTCCGGGTCGAGGGCAACAGCCGCCCCCTTCTTTGAACCCAGGGCATTGCTTATGATCTGGGAGAGGTTCAGGTTCAGTGTCGTCACTACATTGTTGCCGGGATTTTTCTGGCCGCGGATTTCATTCACCGCGCCGAGAACCGGATTAATCCCTGAGGTGAGCATCGTATACCCCTCTGTCGATTCCAGCCCGGTTCTTCCGTGGGATGCGCGGCCAACCGTGTGGGCAAAAAGTCCCCCATACGGATACACCCTCGTCTCACCGCCTGCGCCGTCTGTCTCCGTCTTCGCCAGGATTTTGCCGCTGTCGGACAGCACACTCCCTTTCGTCACCCGCTTTGCCAGCAGATCCTGTCTCTTGTTATAGGGATTGTTCAGTACCCCGTCGGAGTCGTGCACGACAAAATACACGATATACCCAGCCATCACAAGAAAGAGGGCGAGAAAAACATATGTGACAAACGCCATCTCGCGGTTGATTTTCTTTCCCTCTTTTTTCATCCGTTTTTCTCCTTTTTTGTCCCATAACGGATTTCCACGTTTTTCTTTCTTTTTATTCACCGATGATATCCTTCCCGCTTTCCTCTTTGCCATTCAGTACATACATCCCCTGAATAATGCTAAAGATAATGATTGTCGTAATGACCGAACTCCCGCCATAGCTGACCAGCGGCAGCGTCACCCCCGTCGAGGGGATAAATTTCGTCGCGCCGCCAATGCACAGAAATGTCTGGAAGATAAAGACAACGCTCAGGCCAAAGGCCGTCAATTTATAGAACCGCTTTTTCATCTTCATTGCGATATTTACAAACATAATGTAACTGCTGAGATAAATGAGAATGAGGCACACCGAAAAAATGACGCCAAATTCTTCTGCTATCGCCGAAAAAATAAAGTCGCTTTCCACCACCGGCACACTCTCGGGCAGCCCCTGGCCAAGCCCCATCCCGAAAAGCCCGCCCGTGCCGATAGCAAACAGGCTGCGGCAAATCTGAAATCCCTCCTTGTCAATGTGGGACCAGGGATCTCTCCATGCAGTTACACGAGTCTGGACATGGGTAAACAGATGATACGCCACCACCGCCGCTGCCGTCCCGGCGC
>CANRMO010000076.1 GCA_947631755.1 uncultured Lachnospiraceae bacterium
GTGTGGACTCCGCCATCAGGGAGTGGAACCATCCCCTTGTCTGATCCACCGCCTCCGAAATAAACTGGGCCGGGAACTGTTTCTCGAACAGTTCTTTATTCTCAAATGGATAGTGGTGCTGCGCAAACGGCATAGCACCCGAATCAAACCAGCAGTCTACGACCTCCGGCACGCGCCTCATCACTTTCCCGCAGTCCGGGCACGTAAATGTCACTTCGTCAATATACGGCCTGTGGAGTTCAACTTTTGCCGTGTCCGGGTCGCCGGTACGCTCTGCTAACTCCGCGCGGCTGCCGATGGATTCCTGGTGTCCGCAGCCCTCACACTCCCATATATTCAGCGGCGTCCCCCAATAACGGTTTCTTGAGATCGCCCAGTCCTGGATATTTTCCAGCCAGTTGCCAAAACGCCCTTTCCCGATGGATTCCGGGATCCAGTTGACGGTGTTGTTATTGCGTATCAGATCCTCTTTCACTGCTGTCTCCCGGATATACCAGGAATCCCTGGCATAATAGATCAGAGGTGTGCTGCACCTCCAGCAGTGCGGGTATTCATGCTCAAATTTAGGGGCGGCAAAAAGTTTGCCCTCTTTGTCAAGATCTGTGAGCACCATCGGATCTGCCTTTTTGACAAACACACCGGCATAAGGAGTCTCTTCCGTCATCTCGCCCTTGCCATTGACAAACTGCACAAAGGGAAGGTCGTAGTTCTGTCCCACCTTGGCGTCATCCTCACCAAAAGCCGGGGCAATATGAACGATACCTGTGCCGTCTGACATCGTTACATACGTGTCACAGGTCAGGAAAAATCCCTTTTTCCCCTGTTTGTCCGCGGCGTCTTTCGCATAGGGAAACAGCGGCTCGTACTCTCTGTGCTCCAGGGAAGAACCGGGGAAACGATCCAGCACTTCATAGGCTTTTTCACCATTTTCCCCATCTGCCAGCCCTCCGAGTACGGAGTCAAGAAGCACCTCTGCCATATAATAGATACAGCCATCCGCCGCCTTTACTTTTACATAAGTGTCATCCGGGTTCACACAGAGAGCGACGTTGCTCGGCAGTGTCCACGGTGTCGTGGTCCATGCCAGGAACCAGGCGTCCTCCCCCACCGCCTTAAAGCGGACGATGGCCGAGCGCTCTTTTACCGTTTTATACCCCTGGGATACCTCTGCCGTAGAGAGCGGTGTTCCGCAGCGCGGGCAGTAGGGCACGATCTTGAACCCCTTATAGAGAAGTCCCTTGTCCCAGATTTCTTTCAGTGCCCACCACTCAGACTCAATAAAATTGTCGTCGTATGTGATGTACGGCTCATCCATATCCGCCCAGAATCCCACTTTGCCGGAAAAGTCTTCCCACATGCCCTTGTACTGCCAGACGGATTCTTTGCACTTTCTGATAAACGGCTCCATCCCATATTCTTCAATCTGCTCTTTTCCATTCAGGCCGAGGAGTTTCTCTACCTCCAGCTCCACCGGCAGCCCATGGGTGTCCCATCCCGCTTTCCGAGGCACCTGGTACCCTTTCATCGTGCGGTATCTTGGGATCATATCCTTGATCACACGAGTCAGCACATGTCCAATGTGGGGTTTGCCATTTGCCGTCGGCGGCCCGTCATAGAACATATATGTGGGACAGCCCTCCCGGAGCCGGATACTTTTTTCAAAAATGTCATTCTCTTTCCAAAAGTCCTCAATCTCTTTCTCACGGCCCGCAAAATCCATGTTTGTAGGTACTTTTTTGTACATTTCGACTATAACCTCCATTCCAACTGCCTCAAAAGGGGTGCGGAAAGCACTGTTCCAAAACAGAAAACGCTCTCACCCAAACTAGGATGAGAGCCTGATCACTTTCACTATACCACCTGTCTGTATCCATGCGCTCCTTCTGAGTACATGTATCCGTATAACGGCGGAAACCGGCGCAGCTTACTGTGATTGATCCTACTACAATTAGTTCGGCATTGCAACTCGGGAGTGATGTTCACCTGCGTATACTGGTGCCGGGTTTCCACTGTCCCCGGCTCACTGGGACACTTCTGCGAAGGGTACTGTCTCCGTCAATGTTTTTGAATTTCTTTTATCATAGTAGAATTTTGTCAAAATGTCAACCGCTATGTTTGCGTTTTGTAAAAAATCATCACTGGCAGGTATCTCACTGGACAAGCAGGGTATACGACCGATTTCCAAGGATGCCCTTTGTCTCCAGCGTCCACTGGCACTTCCCAATGGTTCCGGACTTCTCTTTTCCGACCTTCATGCCTGTGGCAAATGCCTTTGAGGCGTTGGCGTCCCCAGTCAGTGCAGCCAGCAGGCCGGCGACCGTCTCCTGCTCCCGCCTGGAAAACAAAAGACTTCCCTCCCTTTTGTTCTTCATGGCCTTTACCTCAAGCTGGATCGGTTTCCCGTCCTTTAAATAGAAATTGACAGCTTTATTGTACGGATTTTCCGGCTCATCCCAGCTGCTAACCAGGGTCAGGCAGTCCATAAAGCCGCCCGCCCGGAAACTAACCGGATAAAACCCATCCATAACCTGGCCCTGCATAAAATCCACGTATTCCGTCGGGGTGACGAGCAGTGCCAGGGGAATCTGAATGTCCAGGCCGTACTCTTCTTTCTGTGGAATCTGGATATCCACATCATACTCTTCTTTTTGTATCGTCTGCGATGCCATCACACTCATCATAAATTTCACACCGTTGCGGACAACCGTCAGTGCATTATACCCGCCGTTTCTTTTATCCTCCTTGAGCTCCTTTTCCATTGTCTCAAAAAGAGAGGAGAGATCGCTATATCCCGCTGCCTCCAGTTCCCGGATAAAAGAGAGCATTTTCTCTCTGTCCCCCCTGTATTCCCCGGGGGAGTAAATATAATTTTCTCCTTTGACTCCACCGTCCAGCCCGCTGCTGCTAAATAAATCTTTTACTTCTTCCAGTTTATTCCAGTCTGTAGCGAGAAGCTCATCATACTCCTCTTCATCATCACTGCTATTACCCACACCGCTTTCCTTGTTCTTCTTCACAATTTCTTTTAGCTGTGCGATCTGTTTACACCTCTCCTCTGAGACAGTCACAGCCGGCTGCTTTTCCGTCCCCTCATCCTGTTTAAAATCATATATGCTGCTGACAAACTCCGCTTTCTGTTCCCTTGCCTGCTGCAGCACCACATCTTTTGATCCGCAGCCAGTCAGCAGGAAAACGGTGAGGGCGCCTGCCACAATATACTGTATCCTCATTTTCATCGCTCACTTCACTCCTTTTATATTAAAATCAATTTCAGATCCGTCGGAATATTTTCTGGCAGATAACAAATATAACGGCAGCAACCACTACACAGACAGCTATGGACGCCGCAAGAACCAGCTGAAAGAACAACCCTGCGATGACCCCGCCCACAGCCACTGCGATGGCAGTCCCCAGGCCAATGCGGCCGATCTTTGTGGGAACAAGCTTATTTATGCGGGCCAGGTCCTGATGCTCACACACCCACCACGCAAGACAGGTGCAGGCCGCCAGTAAAAAGATCACAATGGCAAACGAAATCCACATCTGCCCATAAGATACGGCCAGCCCCTCTTTCCATCCCTTAGGGAAATAGGAAGCAATGCCTCCGAAAGCATCGCCCGACGAATAAACAGACCCCATCGTATCACCTGTAAATGTATGTGCGTACCGCATCATCCTCTCGAACACATTCTGCACACTGTTCTGTGTAACTCCGCCCTGGCTCACATAGTGGATCATTCCTGATTTCGCTATAAAATGATTGTCGCAGAATCTCATGCACACAGCAAGGATCCCCGACGGATAGACGAGCGCTCCCGCCCCCACCAGTGTGGCAACAATAGAATTTCTCACCATATACTGGATCACCATCAGCACAGAATACATCGCCAGCAGCGTGAGCCAGAGCAGGAGAAGGCTGCGCACGGTATGCCACATCGTATCCGCGCCCATGATCTGCCTGAAATTGACCACAGTGACATTATGTTTGATGATCTGAGGCTGAAATTTCAGCCGTATGGCAATCACGCCAAGGGAAAAAAGCAGCCAGCACACGGTGATCAATCCATAACTCACGGCAATCTTCATCAGAAATTTTTCTCTCTGGCTAAATGGCAGAGAATTCAGATACTCCCTCCTCTTCCTGCTCTGCAGATCCCCGAACTGGACCAGCGACATAAAGAGGAACCCGGCAAAGCAGCAACAGACTATGCCCTTAAGCATCGGCACCAGCAGGCCGGCGAACACACAGCCCCTCTCTACAGTCCCGACCATGCTGTAGGAATAGGCCGACATCTGGCTGACCTCCTGAACCTGCACATCCAGCACGGAATACAGGTTCATCAGTATATATGCCACAGCGAGGAGTGCCACAGCAAAAAACCATACCATGCCCCTCATCTCATATAAAAACAGAACTTTTTTCCTATTCATCACGCCAGCCCTCCTCTCTGCTGCTTTTCTCTTTCCGCTATCTTATTCATATAAATAAAACTTTCTTCCAACCCGACCGGCATAGCCTCTACCAGCACAGCCCCCAGCGCTTTCATGGAATCCTCAAAATCTGTAACTGTGTTTGGCAGGACAACCGTATATACACTTCCCACATTTGACATATGAATCACGTCATCCCGGTGATAGAGCTCATTCGGGGCGCCGTTTGGAAATACAACCTGATACTTGCTGATCTGCGCCTTCACCTCATCCAGATCGTCCTCAATCTGTACATTCCCATGGCTGACCACCGTGATCGAGTCACAGATCTTTTCCAGCTCACCCAGGTGGTGGGAAGAGATCAGCACTGTCATATTATTGTTCTCCACCGCCGACACAAGGGTGTCCAGCAGATCTTTTTTGGCCATGGCATCAAGCCCCGACGTCGGCTCATCCAGGATCATCACTTCAGGATTTCTCGCCATATTCAACATAAAGGACACTCTCATCTGCTGCCCCTTTGACAGCTGCGTTATCTTTTTGTTGACATTGATCTGGAACATCTGGTTCAGGGCGCGGAAATCATCCATAGAAAAATCCGGGTACATATCCTGATACATTTTTGTGAGCTTGCGGATCTTGTAGCCGCGGAACATCTGATTGCTGTCCGCCACATAACCAATCTTCTGCTTGATCTTCACATTGTCGTACACATCCTCGCCATCTATCTGGACAACGCCCTCATCCGGCTGGTAAATGCCAGTCAGGCACTTGATGATTGTCGTCTTTCCGGAACCATTGTGCCCGATCAGCCCGTGGATCTCGCCCTTCTCAACATGAATGTTGATATTGTGGACTGCCTCTTTTCCCGAGTCCTCATAGCCTTTCGATAGTGATCTGATTTCAATCATGCTTTACTCCCTCCCTGCAATCCCTGCAAAATTTCTTCTATCATATGAATGATCTCACTCCTCTCAAACCCCTGATACATTAATTCCATACACTGTTCTTTCAATATCTCTCTCACTTTCATAATCACTCCTTCATTCCTCACACTCGTCTTCTCCGGAATGCCCGCGATGTATGTTCCCTTTCCCCGGACAGTCTCGATCAGTCCCTGCTGCTCCAGTTCCCGGTACGATTTGGACACTGTGCCCGGCGTAATATTGAGCTGGATCGCCAGTTTCCGGACCGACGGGATTGGATCGCCTTTCTTTAAGTATCCCTGCAGCATCATGTACTTATACTGTGCCGTAATCTGCTCGTAGATCGGCTGTGAACTGCGAAAATCCAATTGAATCACCTTATCACCTCGCTTTTATGTGTATCAACTGTACTATTTCAAGTGGTACACTTGATACAGTTATCATACAGCGTAAATTCTATTCTGTCAAGAGTTTTTTTGAAAAAATTCTCTGTTCCACCCTTGACTTATGTACACTCTTACCGTATAGTAATCAATAGTCTGGAAATAACCACGAGCGTTACGCTCCGCGGGGCTGCTCAGGTTCGCGGGCGCACGAAAGCGCAGAAATGAGGATAATTATGTTAAAGAAATATCTGATTGTTTTTCTTGTCTCTATGGTTCCGATTGTCGAACTGCGCGGGGCACTGCCCATCGCCGCCGGTATGCAGCTTGACCCAGTGGCGTCCTATATCATCGCCGTTATCGGAAATATGGTGCCGGTCCCGTTTATCTATCTCTTTGCGAGAAAGGTACTGGTGTGGGGAGCCGACAAAAAATATATTGGAAAATTTTTTAGCTGGTGCCTGAAAAAAGGCGAGAAAGGCGGACAGAAGCTCCAGGAAAAAGCAGGCCGCGGTCTTTTTGTGGCCCTGCTTTTATTCGTCGGCATACCGCTCCCCGGCACTGGAGCCTGGACAGGAACGCTAGCCGCCAGTTTTCTTGACATGGAATTTAAGCCGACAGTATTCGCCGCCATGGGTGGCGTGCTGCTGGCCGGCCTGATCATGGGAATTGCAAGCGCACTGGGATTTACCGCCATCACGGCAGCTTTCTGATCTCCATTCGTTATCACAGATTTTCCCATTGCCCACGGTTCCGCTCTGCGGGACCTATTTTTTGTATTCGCAGAGCTGTATATGAACCTCTCCCGTCTCCTCAATCTCCATCACAGCATAGGTAGGGATAAATCCGTCCTGCCTCGGCCGGGAAATGCTGCCGGGATTTAAGAGGATAAGCGACTCCCCTTCTTCCAGAAAAGGCTTGTGAGTGTGTCCAAACATAGCGATATCCGCCTTTTGCTCTGCCGCCCAATAGCGCAGGGAGTCCATCCCATAATTCAGATACCGGTGCCCGTGGCAGAGGGCAATTCTTTTGCCCGCAAACTCTGTCACGATCTGCATGGGAAGATCTAACCTGTAATCACAGTTCCCGCGGACCATGTACACAGGATACGGCGTTGCCCGGCGCAGCCGGTCCTCATCTCTCTCCACATCCCCCAGAAAAAACACAGCTTCTGCCCCCGGATACTGTTTCAGCACATCAAGAAGATTATCCAGCCTGCCGTGCGAATCACTAAAAACTAACGCCTGTTTCATATGTTCCCCCTCTTCTTCAGTAAATCTACCATTTTGCGGACAGCGATCCCTCTGTGGCTGATCGCATTTTTCTCCTCCGGTTCCATCTCTCCAGTCGTGCAGCCCCTCTCGGGGAGATAGAAGATTGGGTCGTACCCAAAACCATTTTCCCCTCTCGGTTCATGCGCCAGCTTTCCCTCAATGACACCGGTGACTGTGTCGACCGTTCCGTCCGGATAAGCACAGGCGATCACGCAGACGAACCGGGCGTCTCTTTTCTCCTGCGGCACTCCCTCACAGCGCCGCAGAAGTTCCGCGTTCTTGATATCATATGGCGTATCTTCCCCCATATAGCGGGCCGAATAGATTCCCGGCTCACCGTTCAGGCAGTCCACCTCAAAACCGGAATCGTCGGCCAGCACCATCTCCCCGGTGGCCCTCATCACTGCTTTCGCCTTGATCACCGCATTTTCCTCAAATGTCGTGCCGTCCTCAACGATCTCCACATCAACATCCAGGTCTCTCATGGATAGTATCTCAAACTCATCCCCCAGCATCTGGCGGAATTCATTTACTTTCCCCTGGTTTCCCGTCGCGAAAACCAGCCTCGTTTTTCCCTGTGCTCTGCTCATTTTCTGTCCTCTCCCTCCGGGGCGGCTTCGCCCCCATATACTGATACAGATATGTTTTCATCATGCCATTGTAAATTTTCCGGTTTTTGGTAGCTTTCTTTCTAGATCCCCCGGCCGCAATGGCCCTCTGCGCCTCCTCATAACCGCTCAGCACAAAAAAGGACCACGTGTCATTTTTCGACATAACCTGTCCCATTGTCCGGTACAGGCCAAACATTTCGCTCTTTTCGGAAAGCCGCTCCCCATAGGGAGGGTTGGTAATGACAAACCCATATTTTTTCGGATGGCTGAAATCTTTCACATCCCTCTGCTGGAAATGAATGATGTCCCCCACCCCGGCCAGTGCGGCATTTGCCCGGGCCATTTTCAACATCTCAGCGTCGATGTCATAGCCCTGGATATTCAGCTCCACGTCCCGGCGGATCCGGCTATTTGCCTCCTCCACCGCCTCGTACCAGACCTTTTTAGGGATCTGTGTCTTCCACGTCTCCGCGGTAAACTCCCGCTCCAGCCCGGGTGCGATGTCCATCGCTATCATAGCTGCCTCAATGGGGATGGTTCCGCTCCCGCAAAACGGATCCACCAGCACCCGGTCGCCGTGCCATGGCGACAGCAGGAGAATGGCCGCCGCAAGAGTTTCTGTCAGCGGCGCGGGAGCTGTAAACTTTCGGTACCCTCTCTTGTGCAGGGACTCGCCCGTCGTGTCAATGCCAATGGTCACGATATCTTTCACAATACTGATGCGCAGCGGATATGATTCGCCTGTCTCATCAAACCAGTCTGTGTGATATGTCTCTCTCAGACGTTCTACCATCGCCTTTTTCACTATTTTCTGGATATCTGTCGGACTGAAAAGCTTACTGCTGACAGAATTTGCCTTCGTCACCCAGAATTTTCCGTCTTTCGGGATGTACTCTTCCCACGGGACATCCCTGACACCCTCAAAGAGATCGTCAAATGTATCTGCCCGGAACTCTGCCACCTTCAGGAGAATCCTCTCTGTCGTGCGCAAAAAAAGGTTTGCCCTGGCGACCGCCGCCGCATCCCCCGCAAATATCACCTTGCCATTGTCCACCCGGACGATCCGGTACCCAAGTCCCTCAATTTCCCGTTTTAGTACGGCCTCCATGCCAAAGTGGCAGGGCGCGATCATTTCGTATTCTTCCATATCTTCCTTCATTTCTGTTTTCATAGTATTTTTCAATATTTTCCCATTTATTATACGTTACAATGATCGTCCCCGTCAATCCCTTTTGTTCCTCGCCTCGTAACCGCCGAATACACTACAGGTATTGATCCCCATCCGCGCCAGCCGCTTGGCCGCCATCAGACTGCGGTTGCCCTTA
The DNA here is from genome assembly GCA_947631755.1 of uncultured Lachnospiraceae bacterium. Classification (GTDB taxonomy): domain Bacteria; phylum Bacillota; class Clostridia; order Lachnospirales; family Lachnospiraceae; genus Eubacterium_F. The sequence continues at coordinate 8,951 of CANRMO010000076.1, forward strand.
TCGCAGTAAAAAATCACCTGTCCGAACCGCCGGAATTCATCGGCGTGGCTCTCGAGCTCCTCAAAGGGGATGTTCCACGCCCCGGCCACATGGCCCTTTTTAAAATCCGGCCTGTCCCTGAGATCCACAAAGAGTGTCCGGCTGTTGTAAATATATTTTTCGATCTGCCCCCATGCTATGACCTGTGGTTTCACAAAAGCCTCCGATCCAGATTGCAGTATCCGCTCTTTTTCATTAATATATGCACAAAAAAAGAACAGTGTGAAAAGTCCCGCCATACAACAAAAGAGCGCCGTTGTCACACGGCGCCCGTATTCTTTAACTGTTTTTTGTCAGTCACAATTAGAACTGTTTTTGCTCGCATTCCGGCTGCTGTTCCGGCTTGTATTCTGGCTGTTGTTCTTACTTGTGTTCTGGCTGCTGTTCTTACTTGTGTTCTGAGACGAGTTCCGGCTCGCATTTTTGCTGCTGTTCTTGCTTGCGTTTCTCGTCGAATTCTGACTGTTGTTAGAATTATTGTTTGTCTCATTAAACTCATCTAAAAAATTTCTTGCCATGATATTACCTCCTGTTTTATGCGGGAATAATCCCCTTCATGTTTCAAGAGATAGTATGTCTTTTTGTCAGAATTTTATACCGTCCGCGCGGACTCAAGCTTTTCCAACTGAACCAAATAATTCCATTTTTTCTTTTACTGTGGCCTTGATCGCCTCTGTTCCCGGTGCCAGAAGTTTGCGGGGATCGAATCCCTTACCCTCTAAATCTTTGCCCGCCTCAATGTATTTGCGCGTAGCTTCCTGGAAAGAGAGCTGACACTCCGTATTTACATTGATCTTTGAGACGCCGAGGGAAATCGCTTTTTTGATCATATCCGCCGGGATTCCGGTGCCTCCGTGGAGCACAAGCGGCATTGCGCCTGTCTTCTGCTGAACCGCATCCAGTGTCTCGAAACTCAGCCCGGCCCAGTTATCCGGATATTTGCCGTGAATATTCCCGATCCCGGCCGCCAGCATTGTCACGCCCAGGTCTGCAATCATTTTACACTCATCCGGGTCCGCACACTCACCGGCGCCAACCACGCCGTCTTCCTCGCCGCCAATCGAGCCGACTTCCGCCTCAATGGACATCCCCTTTTCCTCGCAGATGCCGACCAGTTCTCTCGTCTTCTCCACATTTTCCTCAATCGGGTAATGGGAGCCATCAAACATAATAGAAGAAAATCCGGCCTCAATACAAGCCTTTGCCCCCTCGTAGCTGCCGTGGTCCAGATGAAGGGCAACCGGAACTGTGATTTTCAGCTCCTCCAGCATCCCATTGACCATGCCAACGACTGTTTTATAGCCGCACATATACTTTCCCGCGCCCTCTGACACACCGAGGATAACCGGTGAATTTAACTCCTGGGCCGTGAGAAGGATTGCCTTTGTCCACTCCAGGTTATTGATATTGAACTGTCCCACTGCATATTTGCCCTCTTTTGCCTTTGTGAGCATCTCTTTTGCTGATACTAACATATACATTCCTCCGTATTCTTACTTTTTTGCAGAGTCCCCACAGCGCTGCACATATACCGGATATGCCCTGCCGCTGTCAGTCTCTTCATAAATTACCCATATATAAAATAGAATATCATAAAACTATTTTTTTGGCAATAGCTGGAAACTTTTGAGTTTCCCCATTTTTTCTGAAGAGCAGGCTACACCTTAAAATAAGAAATGCAAAAACACTTCTTAAATG
>CANRMO010000077.1 GCA_947631755.1 uncultured Lachnospiraceae bacterium
TTTGCCATACCATTTTTTAGTCATGAAAAACTTTAATTTTTTTCATTTTGTCTATTGACATTTCTTAGCTGGACTTTCCGGGATTATAGACTTGCATTATACATCATTTCGCCGCATTTAGCAATCTTTTCATGCGCAGAGACGCCGGATGCCCCTCCCCATCCGTGAAAAGTAACCTTATAAAAAAACCAGAGTTTATTTATTTTTTACTGTTCAAAGAGCACAATCTGTAGTACAATATACAATATATGAATAATGAATAAACGTAAAGCGGCCTTCGCTTATACGCAAAGTACAAGGGGGAACGAATATGACATATGTTTCTGAGTTCGTTGGCAGTCTGATATTTTTGCTGGGGGGATACGCATATATGTGTAATATTTCCCTGAAAAAAACTCTGATCGGCAAACTGAACTATATTGAACTGGCATTTGCATGGAGCCTTGCAGTCGGTTTTGGACTGGCTGTCGCTGTTATCTTAGGCGGACCCGCCTATCTGAATCCCGGCGCAGTTTTCGGGAGTGTTATCTCCGGAACTCTTCCGATCGGACCGGCTCTCCTATATCTGCTGATGGAGTTTCTGGCCGCCGGCGCTGCAGTCCTCTTGTGTATCCTGTTTTTCTGGGATTCTATGAAAGCGTCAAAGGATATGCCGAAACGGGGCATCTTCTCTGCGTATCCGGTGGAAAAAAATCTGCCGCTCAACTTTTTCCAGGAAGTGGTGGCCACATTCTTTTTTCTCTTTCTTGTCCTCGGCACGATCAAAGCGAGCTCCGGCGATTCTGCCGCCCTGCAAATTGGCGTGGTCGGATTTGCGGCAGTTATGATCCTGTCCCTGACCGTAAACAGCACCGGGTTCAGTATGAATGCCATGCGTTCAGTCTTCAGCAGTATCTGGTTTGCGATTCTTCCCATGCCGAACAAAGACGGAGAAAAAGTTGACTGGGCCTATCAGCTCACAGTCAATCTGGTCGGGAGCAGCGTGGGCGGTATTCTGGCCGTATTAGCAGTCAATGCGCTATTTAAATAATTTATATACGGATCGTCTGCAAATTATACTCTGCGGACAGCAGGGTTTTCTATAGACAAAACATAAACAAAAAAGGGAGGAATTAAATATGAAAATCCAAGATTTCTGTGATATGAATAAATTTGAGGAGATTATGAAAAACTGGGCTGCCTGCACAGGGCTTGCCACTGTCGCTGTCGGCGATGACGGAAATTACATAAGTGACTGCTACAACTTTACGGATTTCTGTATCAAACTGACAAGAGGGAGTGCCGAGGGCTGCAAGCGCTGTGAAAAATGCGACAGAGAGGGAAAGGGCGTTTACCCCTGCCACGCCGGACTGGTTGATTTCGGTATCCCGATCACACTGGATGACGGAACGGTTCTCGGCAGCGTGATCGGCGGACAGGTTCTCCCGGAAAATCCCGACGAGGATAAATTCCGGGCGACAGCGCGGGAGCTGAATATTGATGAGGATGAGTACATCGAGGCCCTGCACAAAGTAAATGTAAAGACAAACCATGAGATCGAGGCCTCCGCTAATCTTTTGGGAGACGTAATCAATATGTTTGTCCGCGCCAGCTATACATCCATACAGAACCAGCAGATTGTCTCAGAAATGAAAGAGGGCATCAACAAAGCGGCCGAACAGATCGTGCTCGCCAACGAAAACACGAAACAGATCGACGGCTACAGCAACCGCCAGAAGATGCTGGCCCTAAATGCCAGCATAGAGGCTGCCCGCGCCGGAGAGGCCGGACGGGGATTCTCCGTCGTGGCCGAAGAGGTACAGAAGCTGGCACAGGGTATGTCTGTCACAAGTGTCAATATCAAACAGGCACTACAGGAAGTGACAAATACCATTATGAACTTAAATAAACAGAAATAAAACCGGTATGTTCTTATATGCCTCAAGACGCAGGAGGGGGGCGGCAATCTTACAAAATTGCCGCCCCCCTGTATTTATCTGTCTATTTCATAGCAGTTCTCAGTGTCCTCATAGAATTTAATATAGCGATGACAGACACACCTACATCTGCAAATACTGCTTCCCACATATTGGCGAGGCCAAGGCTCCCATGAGAAGCACAATAGCTTTCACCGCCAGGGCAAAGACGATATTCTCTTTCACAATGCGCAGTGTCTTCTTTGAAATCTGCACAACAGAGGCAATCTTTCGGATATCATCGTCCATTAACACGATATCTGCCGCCTCAATAGCGGCATCGGATCCCAGGCTGCCCATAGCAATGCCCACATCCGCCCTGGTCAGCACAGGGGCGTCATTAATCCCGTCCCCGACAAAGGCAAGTTTTTCCCCTTCTCTCTGCTGTCCCAGTGCCTGCTCTACCCGCTCCACCTTATCTCCCGGCAAAAGTTCTGCGTGGACTTCATCGATACCAAGTTCTTCTGCCACATACTCCGCGCTCTCTTTGCGGTCACCGGTCAGCATGACACACTTTTTCACACCGACCTGTTTCATGCTGCGGATCGCATCTGCCGCCCCCTCTTTTATCCTGTCCGAGATGACGATCGCTCCCGCAAACTGTCCATTCTGCGCGGCGTAAACAACAGTTCCCACACGTGGGACCGGCTCATAAACTACTCCCCTGTCCCGCATCAATTTCCCATTTCCAAGCAATATATCCACACCGTCAATCCGGACTGCAATTCCACATCCGGCGATCTCCTCTGCCTCCGATATCCGGCTCATATCGATCTTCTCTCCCCACGCCTCACGGATTGAGCTGCCAATCGGGTGGGTGGAATACCCCTCGCCCAGAGCCGCAATCTCCAAAAGTTCTTCCGCCGTCCTTCCCTGCGGCAGTATTTCCGTAACCTTAAATTCTCCCCTGGTCAGCGTACCCGTCTTATCGAACACAATGGTCGTCACCTCGGCCGCCGCTTCCAGAAAATCACTGCCTTTCACCAATACGCCAAGTTTGGCAGCCCCCCCGATGCCGCCGAAAAATCCCAGGGGAACAGAGATCACAAGGGCACACGGGCAGGAGATCACGAGGAAGATACAAGCTCTCTGTATCCAGTCACCCCATCCCCCGCCCAGGATCAGGGGCGGAAGAACAGCCAGTAAAAAAGCGCCGATCGTCACAACCGGGGTATAATATCTGGCAAACCGTGTGATAAAATTTTCCACCCGGGCCTTTTTGCTGCTGGCATTTTCCACCAGCTCCAGTATTTTTGCCACTGTGGAATCATCAAATTCTTTTGTCGTGCGGACTTTTAGCGTGCCGCTGCCATTGACGCAGCCACTGAAGATCTCATCTCCTGCTGCCGCCCTCCGCGGGACAGATTCACCGGTCAGCGCCGCCGTGTCGATCAGGGACTCGCCCTCTGCCACAACGCCATCCAGCGGGATTCTCTCCCCTGGTTTGACAACAATCACTGTCCCCACTTCCACATCATCCGGATCCACCCGGACCAGTTCGCCATTTTCTTCCACATTTGCATATTCCGGGCAGATATCCATCATCTCCGTGATAGACTGGCGCGATTTCCCGACAGCATAATCCTGGAACAGCTCTCCCACCTGGTAAAATAGCATAACTGCCACTGCCTCTGAAAATTCTCTGACGCCGAACGCCCCAAACGTAGCGATCATCATAAGAAAATTCTCATCGAAAATCTGTCCGTGGCTTATGTTCCGGGCTGCTTTCCATATGATATCATACCCAATCACAAGATAGGGAACCAGATACACGGGCAACAGTATCCACGACTCATGAAACTGTCCGGCCGCTCCTGTGTGTTCCCAGATCATGAGCGCGGCAAACAAAACCCCGGAGACAATGATGCGCACCATCCTTTTTTTCTGTTTTTTTGTCATTGTCGTCCTCCATTACATCAGGATTCTGCAATCTGGCTCCACTTTGGCACATACTTTTTGCACTTCTCCCATAATCTCATCAAACCTGTCATCATCGGCATCCACCGTCATTTTTTGTGTCATAAAACTGACAGTGGCATCCTTTACCCCGTCAATCTTTTTAATGGCGTCCTCCATCTTTGCCGCGCAGTTTGCACAGTCCAGATCCTGCAATTTAAATTTCTTTTTCACAATGATCACCTTTCCTTTCCTCATTAAGAGCTGTGGCGCTCCCTGTTTTTCCTATTCCTCAATATGCTCAAGCCCCTGGGCGATGATCGTCCTCACGTGTCCGTCCGCCAGGGAATAAAAAACGGATTTGCCCTCTCTCCGGCTCTTCACAAGTTTATTCTGCTTTAAGATCTTTAACTGGTGGGAAATGGCCGACTGCGTCATATTCAGAGCCTCCGCCAGATCACACACACACACTTCTGACTCAAAAAGGACAAAAAGAATCCGGATCCTTGTCGAATCGCCAAACACCTTAAAGAGCTCCGCCAGATCATACAGCGTATCTTCCGGCGGCATATAGTCATTCACCTTTTGAAGCAGTTCCTCGTGAATCTCTACCGAGTCACAGCACTCCAATTTCTGTTCTGCCATGGCCTCCTCCTTTCTCGTTTTATCATATGAACAATTATTCATATATTTATATTATAATATTTTATCCAAAAAGTCAATAAATTTTGCAACATTTTCCCACTATTATTCGTTTTATTGTTATAATAGGATATCGGGGCCGGTTTTGTGCAGGCACAGACGACATTTTTGCCTTTTGGCCCTGACATCATAACAGTTTATTATAGGAGAACGGAGGAAACACATATGAAACAAAAAAGGATCAAAACAATAGCTGCCTCTCTCATACTTGTTATGAGCATCTGCAGCGCCTGCGGCCAGGAGAACAAAATGACCGTCAGCGAGAACGCCAGCGGCCCGGCGGTGCAGGATGAACCGTCCGCACCCGCAAAAACAGCTCTGACACCCGGCTACTATCCCCGCTACTACAATGACCGCTGCCTCTACGTGTCGGACTGGGAGACTGGCGTTTACCAGTATTCCCTGGACGGCAAAAACGAGACCCACATCGACCTCGATGACAACATCGGCGGCATCTGGGTCACGGATGAATGGCTCTACTATATCGGCTCATCTGACGATAGCGCAGAGGAAAGCGGAACAATCTGGCGCGTTCCACTGAAAAAACAGGGAGAGAAGACAGCTCCTGACGAGCCGGGAAAAGAGACCGTTTCCACAAAAAACAAAGAGAAGATGGCTGATGTAGAACTGGGAAAATGGGGGGATTTCCTCAATGTGACAGATACCTATGTGGCATATACTTATAAAAAATCCATATGCCGTCTGGACCTGAAAAACAAAAAGGTAAAAAATATCACCGAGGGGATTAAATTCGCCGCGGCAAACAGCCACTTTCCCCACATGATGACGGACGCCACCCTGAACCCCTATGTAAAAAACGATCTCTCATTTTTCTACGACAAGCAAGGCAAACTGTATCGTCTGGATCTGAAAAAAGGAGTCTGTAAACAGGCAGACCCGCTCCTTCAAAAAAACGGCGTGGCCTCCAGAATATGCAGCGATGAAGAGCATCTCTATTTTGGCACGTCAGAAATCAGTGAAGGCGGCATAACCCGATATGATATAGAGAGCAATACGGCAGAAAACATTGTCCCCGGCACGGATATTGAGAACCTTCTGAAAGAGGCAGACCCATGGAATTACAAGGAAAATTCCGCAGACTGGATCGCCTACACGTCCTTTGTCTATAACGGCCGCCTGTACATGTCCATCGAACTGATGTGGGAAAATGAAGAGGACGAGCCAGATGAAGAGGGCGCTATACCGGGACCCCACTACGCTGACCTGGTCATCAGCTGCCAGGCGGAGGACGGCTCCGGCCTGACATACGAAAAGGAGCTCTCCGAATGCATGTACCGGGAGGGAGAACAGTTCCTGCATGGAGATTTTGATCACGGCAACTGGTTTGACGAGACCGGATACGTCAGAGGGCTCATCGGAAATTATGCGATCGTGACAACAACCGCCAATGAAGAGAGCGACAAATTCGCCTGGGTATTTTATGACCTGGAGACAGGCCGCCACCACACGGTCAAAAGCGGGGACGACGAGCGATACCTCTTATACTATTTCGGGGATACGGATTACTAAAGAACTGTCACGAAATAACTTTTAAATCTGCGGATTATTTTTGAATGGGTTTCGCGGCGGCAACATACTTAACCGCCCACTTTCATATATTATACAAAAATAATCCGCAGGTATCTTTTATGAACATAGAAAATGAACGCGAAAAACTAACCCTTTTTACAAAAGTGGGAGCCATTGTCCTGACTTCAATCGCACTGCTCTCTGCCAGTATTGTCATTTATCCCCGGTCCTCCGAGACACTTGGCAGTTCGCTGCTCCGCCAGAAAGAACTTCCCATATACTGCGTGGAACAGGAAAAACCGCAGATCTCCATTTCCTTTGACGCCGCATGGGGAAATGAGGACACGGCAAAACTTCTTGAAATCCTAAAAAAGCATGACGTCAGGGCCACCTTTTTCATGACCGGGGGCTGGATCGAGAAATACCCGGACGATGTGAAAGCCATTGCGGCCGCCGGGCACGATCTGGGCAACCACAGCGAAAACCACAAACATATGTCGCAGATCTCCGCCGGAGAGTGCAAAGAAGAAATCATGAAACCCCACGAGAAAGTAAAAACACTGACGGGCAAGGATATGATCCTGTTCCGTCCCCCCTACGGCGACTACAATGACACACTGATCAAGACGACACGGGAATGTGGCTACTATCCGATCCAGTGGGATGTGGATTCCCTGGACTGGAAAGACTACGATGCCGCCACCATCATCCGCCGCGTCACAGAGCACAAACATCTCGGCAACGGCTCGATCATCCTCTGCCACAACGGCGGAAAACACACGGCAGAGGCGCTTGATGAACTGCTCACAACCCTGAAACAAAAAGGATATCAGCTCGTGCCGATTTCTGAACTCATTATAAAAGAGGATTATGAGATGAATACCGAGGGGCGGCAGTGTAAGAAATCGTAAGATAATTCCTCTAAGGAGAAGTTTTACCTGGCTATCCGGACAGTAATCTGATACAATAGCCGTAATACAATCAACGGATCAGAGAGGATTTATCTTATATGGAAAAAAATGATATCTACATTACGCAGGGAACCGATTACCGGCAAATGGCAGTCCGGATCCTCGAAGCCGCCAATCTCGCCGGGGAGATCGGGGACAAAAACAAAAGGATCGGCATAAAACCCAATATCGTCGGGGCGATAAAAGCCTCTGCGGGGGCGACTACACACCCGGAACTGATAGACGGTGTCCTGTCCTATCTGCTGGAGCGCGGTTTCTCCCATGTCTCCGTGCTGGAGAGCTCCTGGGTCGGGGACCTCACTTCCCGGGCGGTTAAATATACCGGGATCTATGACATATGCCGGAAACACTGCGTCCCTTTTCTGGATCTGCAAAAGGACTCCTCGCAGACCGTAGACGCGGCAGGCATGTCACTCTCTGTCTGCGACGAGGCGCTGAAGCTGGATTACCTCATCAATCTCCCGGTGTTAAAAGGGCACTGCCAGACTACCGTTACCTGCGCCTTAAAAAACAGCAAAGGACTGATTCCCAATTCAGAAAAGCGCCGGTTTCACACAATGGGGCTGCACGCCCCCATCGCCCATCTGAACGCAGCCATTCATCAGGATTTTATACTGGTTGACAATATCTGCGGCGACCTGGATTTTGAAGAGGGCGGCAATCCAGTTATCATGAACCGTGTGCTCGGCTTCAAAGACCCAGTGCTCTGTGACAGCTTTGCCGCTGAGTGCATCGGATACAATCCCCACGACATCCCCTATATCCATCTGGCAGAAGAGCTCGGCATAGGCAGCACCGACCTGGCCCATGCCAATGTGATCCCGCTTAACAGAGGCGCCCTGGACACCCCGAAAATCCACCACACACCGCAGGTGTCCCGGCTGGCCGCCTATACGGCGCCAAAAGACTCCTGCTCCGCCTGCTATGGCTCTCTGATCTATGCACTGTCCCGGCTGGATAAGAGCGGAGAACTACAGGGCAGAAAAAAAGAGAGCATCGCTATCGGACAGGGTTACCGCGGTACATCCGGGGAGCTAGGCGTCGGGCAGTGCACAAAATGTTTTAAAAAAACACTGGGCGGCTGCCCACCAAAAGCCGTAGATATTGCAGAATTTCTAAGACGGGAGTGGCAGGCGTGAATAAACTCCCATTTATTCACTGCCCTGCTTTTTCTTGCGCATTTTTCACAGATATGATAAAATAAGTACAGTATTTTTCATAATCAGACGATTACGATAAAAAAGGAGGGCACAAAATTGAACAGTGCAAGAAAAAAAACATCTCTTATCACAATCACAATGGCTGTGTTTTCACTCCTCATCTGCGGCCTTTTGTTTTCCGCACAGATCAGCCACGCGAAAACATACACCATATCACCTAAGACAAAACCGTGTGACAAAACCGTCCACGCGCGGGCTTACAATAAAAACACAAAGAACTACTGGACGATCCGCTCCTATCTCCGCAAGATTTCGCGCCAGAAAGGCGGCACCCTGGTTCTCAAGAAAGGGACATATAAGATTTCGAATACTCTCTATGTCTCCTCGAATACGAAGATCATCCTCAAAGACGGCGCAGTGTTGAAAAAAACAAAAAAGACCGGCTCCAAAATAATGCCGGCCGCCTCGTCCATGTTCCAGCTCATCCGGGATTCCAAGTCAAAAAAGAAAAAGGTGTATGGCAAACACGACGGCGAAAAAAATATTTCTATCACAGGAGAGGGCACGGCTGTCATTGACCTGTGCGGTCTCAAAATGGGAAATAAAGATGTGATCGGGATCATTATGGGACACAACAAAAATGTCACGATTGAAAATGTCACATTCAAAAATATGCGCTACGGCCATCTGATCGAGATGGATGCGGGGGAAAATATAACCATCAAAAACTGTACCTTTACCGGCCATAAAGCGTCCGGAAAAAACAACAAAGAGGCCATCAATCTGGACACACCGGACAACAAACGCGACGGTTTCAAATCCCAGTGGAGCAAGATGGACGGCACACCGAACGAGGGCGTAAATATCACAGACTGCACATTCAGCAATCTTGAGGTAGGCGTCGGCACACACCGCTATACAGGCAACTCCTACCACACCAACGTCGTGATCAGCAACTGCTCTTTCCAGAAAACAGAGACCGCTATGCGGATCTTAAACTGGAAAAACGCCACGATCACACAGAATACAATTACCGACTGCAGGCCGAACGCCCGCTACCCCTACGCTATGTTCATGGCAGGCGTGCAGGGAATTAACTTTTCCAATAATACATTCAAAAACTGTGGCACAAAAGGGGGCACCCGCGACAACAAACAGCTGTTGCAGTTCTGGTGCGGCGCCGGTTACAGCGCCAACCAGAAAACCTATAAACCGACCTATTCCGACATAACAAAAGAACAGGCGGAACTGTTCAAAACAAATACCACAGAGAACTGTGGTGTCATAAGAACTTATAACTGCCCTTACGACATTGACTTTACCGACGACAATAACTTTGACAATAGCGACATCGAGTGATCATCAGATCATGTAGTCACCGTTCCTGGCGAGCTGCCAGTCCACAAGGTCGGCCAGAGTAATGCCATCGATCACTCCGCTGACCGCTTCGTTGAGGCGGCGCCAGACAACGGAGGTTGCGCACTCGTCCATCCGCGGACAGAGCGCCTCATCATCAACACAGTCCACCGGGGCCATACTCCCCTCTGTCAGCCGGAGTATGCTGCCCACGGTGTACTCTTCTGGCTTTCTGGCCAGAAGATACCCCCCCTGGGGGCCCCGGACACTTCTCACAAATCCCGCTTTGTTCAACACGGATATGATCTGTTCCAGATATTTATCCGAAATCCCCTGATTTTTGGCGATTTCCCGGATGCGCAGCGGCTTTTCACTGTCATTCAGCGCGAGATCCAGCATAAGGCGCAGCGCGTAACGTCCTTTCGTTGAAACTTTCATAGTTCATCTCCATTCCCATAATTCCCAGTATGTTTGTATGATACAATAGATTTCACAAAAAAGTCAAGAAAATTTGCGGGAAAAGCCCCTTGTTCTGCTCCCACTTTCCTGTTATAATTTATTATATAGGTTTAAGTCAGGGCCCGCCCTGCGAAAAGGGGGATTATCTATTATGTTTCAATTTACGGAAGATTGTATGACAGGGATTGATATAATTGACGAAGAGCACAGACAGCTGTTTGAGATCATCAACCACCTGGTCAGCACGCTGGAAAATTATGATGAGCTCAATCCCGACGAAAAGGAAGTGGCGCATTATATCGAGTATTTTATTGATTACGGGAAAAACCACTTTGCCCACGAAGAAAAATGGATGGCAGAACATAACGACAGCGAGCTGCAAAAACAGCACTTTGACCATCAGTTTTTTATGAATAAAATGCAGTCCATTGACCTGATGGAGCTGAGTGATGAAGAGAAGCGCCCGATCATAAAAGACCTTCTGGTCTATATGATCAA
>CANRMO010000078.1 GCA_947631755.1 uncultured Lachnospiraceae bacterium
TAACAAATGTGGCTGATTCAAGGGAAAAAAGTTTCTTTTGATATTTCCTCTTGACAAAGGTCACTTCATAACAGGAGAGAGATGGTGGATGCAATACTGATTTTTGCGACTGGGTATGCGGACTCCATTATTTCCGAAAACAGCGATTATATAGCCAATGGCGGAGAATTTATCAAAATAATTGAAGATGAAAGATAAATGGCGGCGCCATCACGGATTTTGAAAGAATCAGGAGAGGGGATGGAGAAAATGGCAAGCAGTAAGACGCTGGGTGAAAAATTAAACAAGTTAAGACAGGAGGCTGCGGACAGGAAGATTCACGTCATGATCATCGGGCCCGGGAGTGTAGGGATGTATCTTTTGGATTACCTTATGTCGGCAGGGAATCCGGATATCCTGGTCACCGTGGCCGGGCGGAACCGGGAGAAGATGGAGAGGGATGTGAACATCGTGCGCGTGTCTTCTGCCATCCGGGGACAGAACCGGACAGAGGTGAGGATCACAGACGGCATTGATTTAGAGGACATACCGTCCATCACACAGTGCATCAGGGAATGTGGGCCGGATATCATCGTGAACAGCAGCCGTGTCTATGCGGGGCTGAAATACGGGAGCATATCCTGGAAGAATGTCCGTGCCTATGGGATCTGGGCGCCTCTGGCGGTCCGGTATATAAAGAACATTATGGAGGCATACGAAGAGGTGGATTCCGATGCCATAGTGATCAACACATCGTATTCCGATGCCGTGATTCCCTGGCTTAAATCTGCCGGAAAGAGTTACCCGGACTTTGGGAGCGGGAACATCAACCATCTGATACCGAGGATCCGGTTTGCAGTGGCAGGGAAAAAGGGAATAGAAGATCACTGGAACATAGACGTCACCTATGCAGCCAGCCATTTCCATGATGTAGTTATAAGCAAAGAGGGACAGACAGAGGGAGTAGAGCAGTTGATCGATGTGCGCTACCGGGGAGAGAAGCTGGCGCTGGACATGGATGAGATCTTTTCTCTGTGCAGGATTGAGATGCCAGTGGATGCGAAGCGGAATATGATGAATGCCTCAAGCAATTATGAGATCATAAAGGGGATCTTATCTGCCGTACGGGACGGCGGGCGTGTGAAACTGCACTGCCCGGGCATTTTTGGTGAGATTGGAGGATACCCGGTGATCCTTGACGGGACAGGGGAGAAGCTGGCGGCCTATATCGATGAGAGCAGGTTCTCCCTGGGGGATATGAGGGGAAAAAACCGGGAATCTATCTATCTGGACGGGATAGAGGATGTAAAAGATGGTGTGCTCAGCTACACAGAGGAATTGCGGGAGAAAGCGGCGGCCGCTTTTGGGGTAGCGCTGCCAAAGAGCATACCGCTCACTGAGAGCGGGGAGGTCGCAGACTACATCGTGAATAATGTGATAAAACCTTTTTCTGTGTGTGCAGAATAAAAAAAGAATAGATACAGGGGAGATTTGCATGACTTTTCCAGACGAGTTTTTTCGGGATGAGACAAGAGAGGGATTTTTCGTGCCTGAGCTGATGAAGCGGGCCTGGGCGGCGGAGTTAGAAGTGCTGCAGGTGGTTGCGGACATCTGCGAGAGATATGGTATCCAGTGGTTTGCAGACTGGGGCACGATGCTGGGGGCAGTGCGCCACCAGGGGTTTATTCCCTGGGATGACGACATTGATATCTGTTTAAAGCGGCCGGACTATGACCGGCTTGTTGCCCTGCTGCGGACAGAACTGCCGGCCGGTTTTGTCCTTACAGGCATGTACGCAGAGGACAGGCGGCTGCAGAGGGCTGCCGCATTCCCACAATCGCGGGTGATGGCGGATGAAGAACACTGGGATCTTTTATCTTACATGAGAAGATTCCATGGCTTTCCCTTTTTCCGGGTCGGAATTGATATCTTCCCGGTGGATGGCATGCCGGAAGATCCAAAACTTGTAGAGGAACAAAAACACAGGATGATGGAAATCTGGAGAGTGCTCGAAAAATGGATCCGCAATGAGAACTATCCGCTGAAAAATTGTGAGGCGCAGTTAAAGAAAATAGAAAAACTGTGCGGCATTTCCCTGGTGAGGGATGACACTCTGGCCAATCAGCTGTGGAGATTGTATGATTCGATCTGTTCACTATATACAGTAGATGATTCAGAATTTATGGCAGAATATCATTTTCTGTTTAATAATGGGAAGAGATTCTACCGGAAGAAGTGCTTTAAGGAGGCCGTCTGGCTGCCTTTTGAAAATATTTCTTTGCCAGTGCCAGATGGTTACGATGAGATACTTACGGCTTTCTGGGGAGATTATATGAATCCTGTCAACAGCGGGGCAGATCATGACTATCCCTTTTATGTAAACCAGCAGAAAGAGCTGGAAAAGATATTTAGGAAGCAGGGCATCACCCGCAGCATCCCACAATTCTGCCGGGATTATATGGAGCAGACGGTGCGGGAGCAGCGCCGGCTTAAGGAAGAGCTGATAAAGACAGCGGACTGTTTTTACGAAGACAGCATAAAGGAGGGGATGGAGCTCTTTGCCGCCGTGATGGAAAAAGTGGTAAAGATCCCGGAATTGGCACAGTATGCCGGCCCCCTGCTGGATGCGCTGGAAAAGCAGAATTACGCACAGGCGGCAGACATCCTCTGCCATGACATGGCAGAACGGATTACATAAAGGGGCACCCGCGCGGCGTATGCCGTGTCCATAAAACAGAAAAAAACAGGAGAGTGATATCAGATGAATTTATATGTGATCAGCGGCGTCACCGGGATGACTGGGAACGAACTGGCCAGACAGCTCACATCTGCCGGGCACAAGGTTATCGTTTTTGACAACTTTTTTGCCTCTTCCATAAAGACCGTGGAGGACATTTTGGACCGGGAGGGGTTTGTCTTTCATGAGTACGACTTAAATTCACCAGAACACATGGCGCTGTTGAAAGAAGAGGCGGGGAAGGAGAAAGACGGGTGCAGCCAGTTTATATATGTGAACTGCGCGGCCGTCGTCCACACCGAACACTTCTACCATGTGGACCGGACATTCGAGACAAATGTCCTGGGCATGAAATCTTTCCTTGACCAGGCGGTGGAGCTGGGGGCATATGCCTATATCAACTGCTCTACTTCTGAGGTGTACTCCATGAATTCCTGGAGCGAAAAGGGGGTGGCAGAGGATGAGTACCTCATGCTGGCCCACGCGGAGCACAGCCAGAGGACCAGTTATGCCGTGGGGAAGCTTATGACCGAGTTCTTTATGAGGGATGCGGTCATCCAGGGGAAGATAAAGGGCTGTTCGGTGCGCTTTGCCAACGTATACAGCAAAAATGAATTGTACCCGAAACATATCATCCCGCACATTTTAAACCAGCTGAGGGAGACGGGGGGCGTCTGCCTGCTGGAAAATTCCCGGGTGAACCGGCGGACATTTCTGCACAATGAGGACAGCTGTGCGGCGGTGGCCGCCCTGATGGCGACGCCGGAGGCGCTGGATGGGACCGTCTATAATGTGGCTACAGATGAGGAGATATCAATCCTCGGCCTGGTAGGCCTGTGTGCGGAAAAGCTCGGGATAAAAGATCCGGCCATCACTTTTAAGGGATACCGGGAATCCGATCCGGAGAGGAGGATCCTGAGGACTGAGAAGATCCGCAGGAGAACCGGGTGGTCTCCCCGGATCAGCCTGGATGAAGGGATCCAGATGTGTGTGGAGGAGATGGGATGAGAGTTCTGCTTTTGACCGTGGCGGGGCTGTCCAGCCGCTTCAGCCGTTCTGTGGGATATGAGTGCCTGAAATGCATCTACCACGAAAATGGCATAGAGGAGTCGCTCTTGTACCGCATGCTGCACCGCGGGGTGGAGTTTGACCGGACCGTAATCGTGGGGGGCTTTCAGTTCCATGAGCTGGAGGAAGTGATTAACAGGGATTTCCCCGGGATGCGGGAGAAGATCCAGCTGGTATACAACGGGCAGTACAGGGAATACGGTTCCGGGTACAGCCTTTACAAAGGGCTGGATGCCGTGATGGGGCTGGAATTTGATGAACTCGTCTTTGCGGAGGGGGACCTGTATGTGGACAGGGAGAGCTTCCGGCGGGTGTGCAGCTCGGAGCAGGACGCCGTCACAACAAATAGTGAGGCCATACTGGCGGAAAAAGCTGTGGCATTTTACTATGACAGGGAGTACGGGATCCATTACCTGTACGATACAGGGCACAGCCTGATACAGATCCAGGAGCCGTTCCGCGGGATCTTCAATTCGGGCCAGATCTGGAAGTTTACCCAGCCGGAGAGGCTGAGGGAATCATTTGGTGCGCTGTCCGGCGGGGACTGGAGGGGGACGAACCTGGCGCTTATCCAGCAGTATTTCGGGGGGCTGGGGAGGGATGAGTACCGGGTTATAAATCTGGATACCTGGATCAACTGCAACACCATTGAGGATTTCAGAAAGATCAAAGAAATAAAAGGAAAAGGCAGGGGGTGAGAAAATTCTGCCGGCAGATCGTCAGCCCTGTATGCCAGCCACAAATTTATCATATATCTTCCGGTATTCTCTATTTTCCTTTCTGCTGGGAATAAAGCCACTCCTTCCCCCATACTGTTTCGGAAGTGCATATCCTTGTGCAAGGACCTTTTCTCTGAGCTTAAAATAGTACATCTCCGGTGATATACAAAATCCTTCATAGGATATATACATTTTTCGCTCATCACTTAGCTGTTCCAGTCCCTTTTCGATATTATGGTTTATATAATATATCTGTCCGGCTGCCTGTAAAACCGGATCTAAATTTTTCAAAATATCATACTCGGGAATCTTAAATGAATACCATTTTTTCTCACTGCCCAGTTGTCTTTTCCGGGCTTCTAAAACAGCTTCCATATTTGTATCCGGCTGGCGGCGGGTACATAAAAAAATGGCTTTGGGAAACAAGCTTGCCAGAAAGGGAATATTATAATCACAAATCATTCCTTTCAAGGCAAGGGGTTTCTCAAACGAATTTGCCAATCCATTCAATTCCTGGCAAAAACGCATTTTTCCCCCAAATGCCTCTAAAGTTTCATCTGTACAAAAATCATTTTCATCAAAAGGAAGATATTTTCTCCAAAAATACCAGAATTCATTGGGAGATAATGCACCCTTTGTCTTTCCGTTCTGTGAAACATAATCCATCTCATGATTAGAAAAATCCATGATCTCATTTCTGAAATTAAAGCGCGCATCTGTCAGAACCCTTTGTATTTTGCTTCCCATAATAGGGGCTTCATAAAATCTTGACAACAAATTTGTAGGGTATGCCACCCCACAGGACGGGTCATTGGACCAGTTATTAATGTCCGCCAGCCACTGCATAAGCATAGTCGTGCCAGAACGGAGAGGCCCCATGACAAAAAGAATAGGAAATCTTTCCTCCACATCTTCATTCTCTACAATAATATCCTCTACCATACGCAGATTTCCGTTAATTTCCTTTAAATAAGTTTCTAAATTATCATTGCGCAGATATTCTTTTTCTCTCTTCTCCATCTGTCTTTCTCTTCTCCTTTTTAGCCCATCCAAACTGGCTGCATTACTCTTTCCATTCCAACAGGTTTCCACTCTCATTATTCCACACATAAACCACCGGAGGTTTTATGATAAAAGAGCTGTTGAATGCCATCGTGTAAGCGCCTGTATTTTTAAAGCACAGACATTCCCCTGTGTCAAGTTTATCAGCATTCTCCAGCTCAAAAAAGCGATCTTTTTCCATACAGGTACAGCCACAAACAATTTGTTTTCCGCATTTTTTTCGTTCTTTTTCCTCACAAAATTCATAAGCCGGATTTCTTTTTGCCATAAAAGGATTGATATGGAGTAAAGTGCCATCCAGCGTTATTATTTTTGTCCCACGTATTTCACGGATATTGCAAACTCTTGTATAATATCTGACAGCAGTTGCAATCACAGAAGCTCCTGGTTCCAGGAGAAGTTTTGTCTGTTCCGGCTCAAAACATTCCTTTAACGTACTGCATATTGTCTGTGCATATTCCTCCATAGAAGCCCTGCCTGGCAAAACCTGCTTTCCTCCCCCAAAAAAACCACCACCCATATCAATATATTTTAAATTTAGACCATATTCCTTTTTTAAATTACAAACCATAGCAGCAAGCTCTTTAAAAATATTTGCACTTCTGCTTATTGTGCTTGTATGCATATGCAATCCCTGCAAAGCAATTCCATTGTTTCTTAAAATGCTTATGGCTTTTTCTAAATCCCCATTTTCATAGGATAAGCCAAATCTCCCTGTTTCTATCTCTGGATCAATTTCTCCCTGACAGCGGGAGGCAATATCAAAATTTACTCTCAAACCTATCTGCTGCCTGCTGTCCGTGCCCTTATTATTTGATAAAAATTCACAAATACAGTCCAGTTCTTCTAAATTATCTACATTGACGATTCCGCCCTCTTTGCAGACAGAATAAATGCTCTCGCCTTTTACCGGGCCATTGTATATAATATCCCTATATGAATGAGAAATTTTCCCTGCATGCCGGACTTCGTCCTCCGAAACAGCCTCCATCTTCCAGCCCATTTTTCTGGCCATCTGCATAAGTGCCTCATGATGGTTGGTTTTGATAGAGTAACCATATTCCATGTTACTTCCCCATTCATTTTTAAATGCCGTCATGATACGTTGGCAATTTTCATAAAATTCTTTCTGATCGATGACATAGCATGGTGTTTTTAATTCTTCCCATGCAATGCCAAAGCCATCTAATTTCTTTTGAATCACAAAAGCACCCCCGCATCTTTATTTTCGGCTTTTTCCACACTGCCTGTCTATATGCTGTCACGAATATCCTGTGGAATATTTTGAGATATCTATAATAGTAATGTCCTTGTGGTACATTCCGCCAAAAGTTTTAACTGTCAATTCATCCTCAAGAGGCTGTCCCGTAAGCCATTTTACTATGGCTGCTGGAAGATTCACTCCTGCCATATGTGTAAAAGGATATCCCCCTCCAAAACGGGCGTTCATTTCTAACAGATACACGCCTTTGTCTGTCAGAAAACAATCCACGTCTAAATTAGCGATATGCCCTGACACTTTCCCTAACTTTTTTCCCAACTGCTTAACTTCTTCTTGCTCCACAACCATGGCACAATCTGTCTCCCCTGAACGCATGGAAATTTTCTTTTTCACCACGATCTGCAAGGTTTCCCCGTCCATGTTGTTTATAATATCTATCCCATATTCCTGCCCATTAAGTTTTTCCTGTATTAAAACACAATTTTCTATATCCGGGGAAGCTTCATATTTCAAATAGGAATTTGTGATTTTTTTCCTGGTTTTTTGAAATAATATATCCAGTTCCAGTTCATTATCTGCCTGATACACTGCGAGCGAACCCATCCCCCACCTTGGTTTAATATATAATGGGTAATGAACTGTCCCCTGCTGCAGCGCTTTCTTTGCAGATTGTAATGATATGTATGTCGCAGGTGTCAGAATCTGGTTTTCCTGACAGAATTTATAACATTTCCATTTATCATTGCAGATTGCAATGGCGTCCTCATCGGACACTACAAGCCTAATCCCATTTTGTAAAAAGTATTCTTTATTTCTTGCTAAAACCGGTAAGTCTATATCAAACAAGGGAATCACGGCCTGAATTTTGTTCTTCCTGCAAAAATCCAACAGAAAAGGTATATAAGCGCTATCATAGATTAAAGGAGTAATCACCGTGTTATCCGCATAATAAAATGCAGGAGAAAGCGGAGAGCTGTTGCCGGCAAAAACCTGTCCTTTGCTGCCCAGTGCCTCTTTAAAATAAGAAACCAAATATCCCCTTCTGCCTGCGGAAGTCAACAATATATTCATAGATTCCAGCCTTTCTGCATGATTTGGCTTTTTATTCCAAACCCAGATATATTTTTATATAAATTATATAAGAAAACGGGAGCAATGTAAAGGCTCAACAACTTCTTTTAGTGCCCATAATCTTGATGGAGAGCCTTGGCGGAAACATTTTTTCCTTGTGCGCGGAATTAATACTTGTTATAATGAATGTATACACATTGTTGAAGCTGCAAATGATTGAAAAGGAGATGGATCAGTGAACATACGCTCAGATATTTATGATAAATTTTCCTGTATCGGGGGAGACTGCAGGAGAACATGCTGCGTCGGGTGGGGTGTTATGGTAGGGGATAAGACAAATGAATTTTATCAGAATTTCCCGGGTGAATTTGGGGACTATCTGCGGGAAAACTTGTCGGAGACAGAGAAAGGAATTGCGATACGCATGACAGAGGAAAACCGCTGTCCGTTTCTTGATGAGGAGGGGCTGTGCCGGGTCTATCAGAACTGCGGGGAAGAACATATGAGCGATACTTGTAAAGAGTTTCCGCGAGTGGCAAAAAGGATAGGGGAGATTTCTTTTTTTGGGATTTCTCTGTCCTGTGAGGAAGTGCTCCAGATCATTTATAAGAAGAGAGAGCCTCTGTCTCTCGTCTGTGACTGGGAGACAGGATCAAGTGAAGAACTTCCAGGTGCCGTATTATACGCGATGTGGGCGGCGGAACTTTTGCAGGACTGTGATGTCCCATTCTGCGTCAGTCTGGGGACGGTGTTCTATACAGGGATGAATGCAGAGCGTTATCTTGTGGAAAAAGATTCCGTAAGGATGTCTCTCATTTTGAAAGAGGCGCCGAATGTGCTGGAACAGTTCAGAGAGATTAAAGAGACCTTTGACCGGAAACAATTGTACCAGACGGCAGAAAACCGAATTTTCCAGGTGGTGGATGCATTCTGTCAGATCGCAAAAATATCCGGATTGTATTATCCTGAATTTGTTTTGTGGGATGAGGAGGTGTTTGGTTACAGCGATGAGGAGCGCCATCTGCTCATCCGGGACTGCCTTGCGAGAAGAGGGGCAAACCGGGGGCATATGGAATACATGCGCCGTCTGGCATCCGCTTTCTTGCTGGCCCGGGCTGGCTGTTTGCAGACAAAAGAGGAGGTGGAGGAGTGGCTCTTCGAAAAGTTTGCGAATTACATGATTCTTGCGGCCGTCCTGCCGCTTATCTGGCAGGATACAGTAGTGCAGGACAGGGAATATTTTTCCCGCCTTGCCTGTCTGGGAAGGCTGTTTGAGCACTCGGATCTGATGCATAAATTTGTCTCGCCGGTGATACAGGATCTGTTTCACCCGGATGTGATGGCGTATGTGTTTGTCTATATGGTGCTTTTTGACGCCGATTTTTTTGAGGCGGAATAAAAATATATAAGGAGGGACCAATCATGCCATTTATTGATTCAAAAATTACGCTTGCCCTGGAGGAAAAGCAAAAAGAGGACATTAAGTCAAAGTTTGGGGAGGCGATCGGGCTCATGGGAAAATCTGAGAATTTTCTCATGGTCGGTTTTGAGGACAATTACGATCTGTATATGGGCGGGAATAAATTAGATAAGGGAGCTTTTGTTTCCGTCCGCGCTTTTGGCCAGGTAAATCCGTCGGCCTGTGATAAAATGACGGCAGAGATCTGCAAGATTCTGGAAGAGGAGCTGGTTCAGGCGTCTATGTGACCTATCAGGGGATCAGTGACTGGGGCTGGAATGGTTCAAATTTCTGATTTTTGCGGATAAATTTCTCTTTTTGGGAAATCCTTACTTTATATATATGTAAATATACAGGAAGCGAGGTTTTTTCATGGAGAGAAGAGATACGATAGAGCTGTTAAGGGAGATTGATAACGGCTGCCGGATGGCTGTTTCCAGTTTTGAGCAGATGCAGGAGTTTGACCTCCGGGCGGACTTGCTGGAATTACTGCACAAATATGAGGACAGGCACTGCCAGATGCAGGATGAGGCGGCAGAGCTGCTGCATGAGCTGGGCGAGGAGGGCAAGACGCCAAACCCTATGGCAAAGGCGATGTCATGGATCACCACAGAGGCTAAAATGGGCATGAAAGAGGATGCCACACAGGCCGCCAAAATCATGATGGATGGCTGCAATATGGGCATTCAGTCCATTGGTGAGGCCATCAGCAAATATCCTTCCGCTTCGGACGGCAGCGTAAAGCTGGCCCGCAAATTGATCAAGTCAGAAGAAGATTTTATGGCAGAAATAAAAGAATATTTGTAAATCAACATTTTTATGCCACAAATTACTGCTACTATAGCTACAGTGGTTACTAAGTAACTACTACTCCCACCCTATTATACGATGAAAAACACCCTGCCGCGTGCGGGGTGTTTTTCATTAACCGTTGGCTGGAAAATAAAGTGAATTTTGTGTGGAAATGGCGAAGTTAGTGTGATATACTTAAACTAAGTATACGCAGATTTAATTGAATAAGCAGTAAAACGATATTGGAGGGAATATATGAAAAGGTATATGCCAAAGGCCATAGCAGTGGTATTGTCCATGGGCATGACAATGTCTCTTGTGACAACATCAGTAGATGTGGACGCAGCTAAGAAGGTTAAGCTTTCGAAAAAATCTGTAACACTTGCAATTGGCA
>CANRMO010000079.1 GCA_947631755.1 uncultured Lachnospiraceae bacterium
GGTGTATGTTCCCAAATATATATACCCTCTGTCCGGGATCCTGGCCAATTTTGTTATTTTTCTGATCTCCCTCGTTGTGCTGGTGGGGGTTATGGCCTTTTTCCTTATAAATGGGTCATATGAGGCGCCTGTGAATGCTTATATGCTGGCGGCGGCCATACCGCTTCTCAATCTTTTTCTGCTGGCTGTCGGCGTCGGCATCATCCTGTCAACATTGTGTGTATTTTTCCGGGATATTGAATATTTGTGGAGCGTTATGCTGATGCTGATCATGTACTGTAGTGCAATCTTCTATTTTGTGGATAATATGAGCGAGAACACGCAGAAACTGATCAAGGTGAATCCGTTATTCGGTGTGATCCACAATTTCCGGCGCGCACTGTTTGGACAACCCTTTGATATGGTGCTGCTGCTGTATACGACAGTGTTTGCCCTTGGGACATTGTTCGTGGGGCTGATCGTGTTCTACCGAAAACAGGATTCTTTTATCCTGCACATATAGGGCGGGATTTCCGGGAGTGAAAAGTTATTTCCAAACAGTTCCTAAGAGAAAAAGGAGGCCGCTATGGCGAAGAGACCAGTCGCGCTCAAGGTTGACCATGTGAGTATGAAATTCAATCTGAGTACGGAAAAAGTTGACAATATAAAAGAATATGTGATAAAGATGATCCGAAAGGAACTGATGTACCAGGAGTTCTGGGCGCTGAGAGATGTAAATTTTACTGTGCGCAAAGGGGACCGGGTTGGCATCCTGGGCCTCAACGGCGCCGGCAAGAGCACGCTGTTAAAGATCTGTTCCGGTGTGCTGAAAGCGACGGAGGGGCAGGTGATCACAAATGGAAAGATTGCCCCGCTTCTGGAGCTGGGGGCAGGTTTTGACCGGCAGTACACTGGCGGAGAGAATATTTTCCTGTACGGTTCCATGCTCGGGTTCGGCAAAGATTTTCTGAGGGAAAAATATAAGGAAATTGTAGAGTTTTCCGAGCTGGGTGATTTTATCAATGTGCCGGTCAAGAATTATTCGTCTGGTATGAGGGCGAGGCTTGGTTTTTCCGTGGCCACAGTCGTTGAGCCGGATATACTGATCCTGGATGAAGTGCTGAGTGTGGGGGACGCCAAGTTCAGGCGGAAGTGCGAGAAGCGGATCCAGAGCATGTTCGACAAAGGGGTGACGGTTCTCTTTGTGTCCCACTCCACCAATCAGGTGCTGCGGATATGCAACCGGGGAATCCTGCTCGAACAGGGACAGCTGATTGCCCAGGGATCGGTAGAGGATGTCGTTAGTTTTTACGAGGCCAAGATGGAGATGCAGGAGAGAGAAGCCGGTGGTCCGGCGTGAGAAAAATGGAAGAAAGGATGCGCGGGGAACTGCGCAGGAAAGAGGTAAGAGATGAAAAAGGTAATAACTTATGGCACATTTGACCTGTTGCATGTGGGACACATCAATCTGCTGCGGAGGGCCAGGGAACTGGGCGATTATCTGATCGTGGTGCTCTCCAGTGATGAATTTAATGAGGGCAAGGGGAAAAAGGCCTATCACTCTTTTGAGGACAGGAAACAGATATTGGAGGCGGTGCGCTATGTGGATGAGGTTCTGCCGGAATACACATGGGAGCAGAAAATTGACGATGTTGTGAATAATAATGTGGATGTCTTTGTGATGGGGGACGACTGGAAGGGAAAATTCGATTTCCTCAAGGACTACTGTGAAGTGGTATATCTGCCGAGGACAGAGGGCATTTCCACAACGAAAATAAAGAGTGACCTGAATAAAACATGACCGGAGCAAAAAAAGAGAAACGCCGGTTTTAGATTTCGGGATATGGAGGCTGATTTGATCAAGAGGGCTGGATATTTATTATTTGCATTTTTCTTTGCGGTATTCCGGCTGTGTCCGCTGCAGAGAAATAAAGTTTTCTTTGTCGCCACCCATGATGACAGCGATGAGGGGAATATAGGCATTGTCGCCGCCGCACTGAGGGAGAGAGAGCCGGACATGAAATTGGTTTTTCTGACAAAACGGGATGGCATCCGTCATCCCTTTTCTTTTTTTGTGGTCAAGGCATACCATATGGCAAGGGCGGGGACAATATTTATGGATAACGAATTTATGCCTATGGCGTATACGCCGGTTTCGAAAAAGGCGAAAGTAGTACAGTTGTGGCACGGGACGGGGAGCATAAAGAAATTCGGCCTGGATGTGGAACAGGGGCAGGTTGCTGTGCTGGCAGAAAAGGCTAACAGGCGCATCACCCATCTGATCGTGAACTCTGAGCTCACAAAAAGGCAGTATGCCAGTGCTTTTGGCGTGCCGGAAGAACGGATCTTTGTCCTGGGGCTGCCAAGGACAGACCTCATTCTCGACGGGGAGAAGATGGAAGAGAAGAGAGCGCTTTTTTACCGGGAATTTCCCTCTCTGGAAAATAAAAGATGTATCCTCTACGCCCCCACGTTCCGGGATGACGAAACGGAATCTCCTTCTCTTGGCCTGGATCTGGAACATTTTGTAAATGTTATGGGGCCGGAGGATGTGCTGCTTCTGCGCCTCCACCCCCACGTGGCGAGGCACTTTTCCCTACCGGAGGATGAGTGTTTTGGCGGCAGGGTGGTCAATATGTCAGATTACCGGGGGGTCACTACGCTGATGGCAGTGTCGGATTGTCTGGTAACGGATTATTCTTCCATTATTTTTGAGTACTGCCTGCTCGGAAAACCGATGATATTTTATGCCTGTGACCTGGATGTGTTCCGGGAGAGCGGCCGGGGTTTTTACGAGGAATATGAGAGTTATGTCCCGGGGCCGGTAGTAAGGAACCAGCGGGAATTGGAGGAATTGTGGAGAAAGGGGCCGGGGACGGAAGAGGATCACGGAAAATTCTGCCGCACTACGTTCCAGTATCTGGACCAAAATGCGGTAAATCGCCTTTTTCAATTGATTTTTCCCGGATAATAGTATATAATAATCCAATACAGTGAAATATGGCCGCCTTTTGGCGTGCAGATCTTTCCTGTATGCGACGCTGTAGTAGGGTTTTACGTATAGAGAATATGGAGGTTTGATGTGAAGATACTATTGGAAAGAAAAATTAGCCTTGTTTTTCTGGCTGTACAGTTTTTGCTGTCGGCTGCAGTCTGCGGACTGGCGATCTACGCCGGGTTTATTCCCACAAAATACATTGTGGCGCTGGTCGTGCTCTGCCTGGTGCTCCTGGGCTATCAGGTTTTGAGCCAGATTACGAATAACAGTTATATACTGGGCCGGATCCTGTGCGTGTGTTTCTGTGCTTTTTTTGTGGGCGGAGGATATTATATATACGATGCCTCTGCGGCTGTGGATGAGATCGGCGATGTAGACACAAAAGTGGATGTCATTTCTTTCTATGTGCTGAAAGATGATAAGGCACAGTCGATCACGGACGCCAAAGATTATAAGTTTGGCATTCTGGAGGTACAGGCCAGGGAAAATACGGATAAATCGGTCAAAGAAGTGGAGAGTAAGGTCGGAAAGAGCCTTGATGTGGCAGAATACGAAGATACGACTACACTTGTAGATGCCCTGTATGCCAGGGAAGTGCAGGTTATTGTATTCAACAAGGCTTTTATGAATACAGTAGAAGAGCACTATAAGACATTTAGTAATGATACGAGGGAACTTCTGAACAATTCCATCACCTCAACGGTGGAGCGGGAAGTTGTGGAGACAAACGTCACGACAAAGCCGTTTAATGTATATATAAGTGGCATCGACGTGTACGGCGATATCTCCCAGACGAGCCGGAGCGACGTAAACGTGATCGCCACGGTGAATCCGCTCTCGAAGAAGATCCTCCTGACTACGACGCCCAGGGATTACTATGTGCCCCTGTACACAAAGGGCGGGGAATCCCTCTCCGGCGGAATGGAGGATAAACTGACTCATGCGGGGATCTACGGTGTGGATTGTTCCATCAATACACTGGAAAAATTATACGACATTGACATTGATTATTATGTGAGGCTGAATTTCAGCAGTGTAAAGCAGATCGTTAATCTGCTGGGCGGGGTGAGTGTCTATTCCGATTATGACTTTATCTCTGACTGGGGGCCGGACGGCGCGGGAACCCATTACTCCTTTAAGAAAGGGTATAATAAAGTAAATGGCAAAAAAGCCCTGGCATTCTGCCGTGAGCGCCACCACTTTGAAAATGGTGACTACCAGAGAGGGCGGGATCACCAGCATATGATCGAGGCCATTCTGAATAAGGCAATGTCTCCGGCCATACTGCCGAATTTCTCGGAGCTGCTCAGAGAATCAAAGAGCATGTTCCAGACGAATATGTCTACGAAAAAGATCAAGTCGATCTGTAGTATGCAGCTCAATGATATGGCCCAGTGGAAGATCGTCTACGCAAACGCAGAGGGAAGCGGGGCAAAGAAACCCACGTATTCGATCCGGTCCACGGCGCTCTATGTGTGTGTGCCAAATTATGATTCTGTGGCTAAGATCACAAAGAGGATAAACAAAGTAATGCAGGAGACAGCGGAAGACCGGGAGACAAATTCTTCTAAAGGGAATTCTTCGGATCAGAAAGAACCGGCAGCTTCCCAGCCGACCCTGGAACCATAATAAAATGAGATGGATGAACGGCCGCCTGGGAGGGCGGTCGTTTGCTTGACAGACAGGAGGTGTTTTGGTGGCAGAGAGAGCGCACGATTTCAGGCAGATCAGTTTTTCGCCGCCGGATATCACAGAGGAGGAGATTGAGGAAGTAGCGGACACTCTGAGATCCGGCTGGATCACGACAGGGCCAAAGACAAAACAGTTTGAAAAAGAGATTGCGGCATATTGCCATACAGAGAGGGCAGTCTGCCTGAATTCTTCCACGGCCTGTATGGAGATGACCCTGCGCCTGTTTGGGATCGGGCCGGGGGATGAGGTCATCACCTCCGCTTATACATACACGGCCACAGCCAGCGCTATCTGTCATACAGGCGCGGTGCCGGTGCTGGTGGATGTGGGGGAGGACAGCTATGAGATGGATTACAGTGCGCTGGAACAGGCTGTCACCGAGAGAACAAAGGCGATCGTCCCGGTCGATATTGCCGGGGTGATGTGCGACTACGATAAGATCCGGGGCATCGCGGAGAAAAAGAGGACACTTTTTGTCCCGTCGGATAACCGCTTTCAGAGAGCCCTCGGGCGCGTGCTTATCATGGCGGACTCCGCCCATGGGTTCGGGGCCAGGAGAGAGGGGAAGATCAGCGGTGAGGCGGCCGATTTTACAACCTTTTCGTTCCATGCGGTAAAGAATCTGACGACGGCGGAGGGGGGAGCAGTCACGTGGAGGGGGATCCCCGGTGTGGACCCGGAGGATATTTACAGGGAGTATATGCTCCTCTCCCTGCATGGCCAGTCAAAAGATGCCCTGGCGAAGACAAAGCCGGGCGCGTGGGAATACGATATCCTCTATCCGGCGTATAAATGTAATATGACGGATGTGATGGCCGCTATCGGCCTTGTCCAGCTTAGGAGGTATCCGGATCTGCTCAGGCGGAGGCGGCAGATCATAGAAAAATATGAAGAGGGGATCCGGCAGATCAATGAGAGAAAAGGAAGCCGGCTGCTGGGCAGCATCGCGCACTACAGCGGCACGTCAGTTTCCAGCGGGCATCTGTTTCTTATGCGTCTCTATGGAATGGCGGAGACAGAGCGCAATGAGATCATAGAGCGTCTGGCAGAAAAGGGCGTGGCGTCGAATGTGCACTACAAGCCGCTCCCCATGCTGACGGCGTATAAAAATATGGGGTTTGATATCGGCGATTACCCGAATGCCTATGGGATGTATGCCAATGAAGTCTCCCTGCCGCTGCACACAAAACTTGGCGACGGGGATGTGGAATATGTGATAAAATGCCTGGGGGAGGTATTGGGAGTATGAAAAAATGGGAGCAGCTGCCGGAAGAGTTTCGGCGGGAAGAGATCCGGCCGTACTATGAGCAGCTCTGTAAACACCGTTTTTCGCTGGCGGTAAAAAGGGGGATGGATGTTGTCCTTGCTTTTGTACTGCTTCTGATTCTGTGGCCTTTTCTGCTGATCACGGGGATTTTGGTGGGTGTGACTTCGAAAGGCGGTGTCTTTTTCTGCCAGGAGCGGGTCACCACCTATGGGAGAAGGTTTAAGATCATCAAGTTCCGCACGATGGCCGCCGACGCGGAGCAGAGGGGGAGCCAGGTCACTACAGAGGGGGACAGCCGTGTGACAGGAGTGGGGCGTATACTCAGAAAGACCAGGCTGGATGAGCTGCCGCAGCTTTTGAATATTGTAAAGGGAGATATGTCCATCGTCGGGACGAGACCGGAAGTTCCCCGGTACGTGGAGGCGTATACGCCGGAGATGATGGCGACACTGTTATTGCCCGCCGGGGTCACTTCCAAGGCCAGCATAGTCTACAAAGATGAGGCCCGCCTTCTGGCGGAGGGAACTGATGTGGACCGGATTTATGTGGAACAGGTTCTGCCGGAGAAGATGCGCTATAATCTCGAATATTTGATGGAGTATTCTCTGGGGACGGATCTTTTGCTGATGTTTAAGACCGTGCTGGCTGTGCTGCATTAGAAGAAAAACAGCAGACAGTAATTCCATCGGTTCGTTATAACAGTGAGTGGGTGCCGGGTTTCCGGTTTGGAGGTTAGAGTGATAGGAAGATTACAGGATTTATTCATCGGCCTTTTGGAGCCGTGGATACCTATAGTGGGAAAACTCAGTGACAAGACAAAATACCGGCTGATCACGGTGTGTTTCTTTGCGGATCTCGTGCTTTTTTGCATTGTCAGATACGTTCTCCGCAAGGAGAGTTATTTTTATAATACAGCGTGCGGGATTGTGCTGATGGTTGTCATCGCCATCCTGTCCATTGACCGCTCGCTCGTGCGGGTGCACTGGAGGCGTTCTATGTGGATTGCCTGGTTTGGCATGTGCATCGCTTTTACGGTGTCGGATCTGATCGTGCCCAAAAAGATGTGCGGGCTGGGGATCATACTGGCACTTGTTTTTACGGCGGTTTTTTTCGTGTGGCAGAACCACACGAGAAAAGATCTTCTTTGGAAATGTTTTAAAGACGCGGTCAAAATTGCGTTCTGGCTGATGACGGCTGTCTCTTTTTTGTTCCGGCCTTTGTACCCGGGGGGGCGGTATGCGGGGATATTTACAAATCCCAACACTTTTGCGCTGTATCTCTATATCATATTTGCTGTATATATGTCAGATCTTGACTGGGCCGTGGAGACGGGGAGAAATTGGAAAAAGAGCATTATGACATATGTAAGCCTTAGTCTTGTGTTATTCTACCTCTCGATGACCCAGGCAAGGACGTCCATGGGCGCGATCTTTGTCATTTTTATTATGTGGATCGCTTTCCGCATATATTTCATCGCAAAAAATAAGGTGTGGAAAGGTTTTGTGAGAAATCTTCTGATCTTCATTGGCTTTTTCGCGGCCCTGTATCCGGTATTTCTTATGGGACTCCGGCATATACCGGCTCTGGTGGGGCATCCTATTATCTTTGAGGGGGAATCTCTGTATCTGGCCAACGGGAACAAGGTGCAGGATCTGGGGGAGACGGTGATTGCGGAATCGACTGGTTTTGAGAGCACCCAGGTGGTCCCGGGCGAGCCGGCGCTGCAGGAGGCGCAGAAGAGGACGCCTGCCAATGTCGTGCAGCGCTTTATCTATGTGCTGGAGAATACAAAAGGTTTAAATGCGCTCACCAGCGGCAGGATCGAGATCTATAAGGGATATGCCAGGAAACTGAATTACAAGGGCCATAAAAATGTATCTCTCGTTGTCAATGGAAAGAGAAAGAACCACGCCCACAACAACTGGCTGCAGTTTGGGTACACCTACGGCATGATCAGCATGTTTTTCTATGGGATTATAACGGTGCTGGCAGTCGGGTTCTCGCTCAAATTCTATCTGACCAACCGGAGGAAAAATGCGTCTTATGCCTTTCTGATCCCGGCGGTCTGCGTGGGTTTTGTGGTGGCAACTATGACCGAGTGCCTGTTCCTGCCCTTTGAGGTGTTTCCGGCATTTGCTTTCTGGTTTGCTTTCGGGGATCTGTTTGTAAAGAAAGTCCCCAAAAATAAATTTGTGCAGGAGCTGGAGGAGCGGATGGGCCTGGCGGAATAATCATTTTTACAGAATAACTAGACATGCGTATTTTACTTATGATATAATGAGCCAAAGAGTGGAGAAAATAACTATGTATAAAATTTCTGTTGTAATGGCCGTTTACAATACGGAGGAGTATCTGGAGGAGGCAATTGAGAGTGTGGTCGGGCAGACGATCGGTTTTGGGGAGATCCAGCTGATCCTTGTCGATGACGGATCGACAGACAGGTCAGGGGTGATCTGTGACCACTTCCGCGAGAGGTATCCAGATAATATAGAAGTGATACACCAGAATAACAGTGGGAGGGCGGCTGCCAGCAATGCCGGACTAGAGCTGATAAAGGGCAGATATGTCAACTTCCTTGATTCAGATGACGTCATCAGTGAAGATACCTTTTCCCTTGTGTATGATTTTTTTGAAGACCACGGGGAGGAGACAGATCTTGTGAGTGTCCCTATGGTGTATTTCGGCGGGAAGTCGGGGGAGCATCCGCTCAATTATAAATATAAAAAGGGAACCCGGGTGGTGTCACTGTGGGAGGAAGAGGATGTTGTGCAGCTCCATCTGGGCTCTGCTTTTGTGAGGGCGCGCGTGGCGGAAGAGATGCACTTTGATGAGACGCAGGTTGTGGGGATCGATGCGAGAGAGTGTATGAGGATCCTGCTGCCAAAAATGTCGCTCGGCCTGGTAGCGGAGGGAAAGTATTATTACCGCATTCGGGAGGGCGAGAATCTCTCGATACTGCAGGCGGGCAAATTTAAGAAAAAGAGATACGCTTACCACCTGGAGCGGTTTTCCCTGTATATTCTGGAATTGTACCGCCAGAAATACGGAGAGGTTCCAGCCGCCATCCAGTACATGGTGATGTATGAGCTCCAGTCGAGGATCCGGCAGAAAGACATTCCGGAGGGAGTGCTTTCAGACGAGGAGACGGAGTGCTATAAAAAAAGGATCTGTGAGGTTCTCGCT
Organism: uncultured Lachnospiraceae bacterium; assembly: GCA_947631755.1. Classification (GTDB taxonomy): domain Bacteria; phylum Bacillota; class Clostridia; order Lachnospirales; family Lachnospiraceae; genus Eubacterium_F. The sequence goes on from CANRMO010000079.1 coordinate 9,120, forward strand.
CAGATCGGTGATGCGGTCATCTCCGGCCAGAGGAATCTGAATTACTCCCAGAAGATTGCGGCGCTGAGCCTGAAATACGGCGAGAGTGTCCGGTTGGAGTATCTGCCGGACGATGTGGTTATCTGTGTCGGGGACAGGGAGATACGCCCTATGTCTACGCTGGCTATGCAGTTAGAGAAGGCAGATATTAAGGGCAAAACACTGTATCTGGAAGGATATATGAATTTTGTGGGGACTGGCGCGGGCGATGAGGCCGGGCTCTACATGGATTTCCAGGGGAAGAGGCACACATTGCAAAAAGGAGAGACAAAGATCGTTGAGACGTGGCTCGCACCGTTCAATACGCTCCAGTATTTTTCGGCAGAGGTCTCTCTGGATGGACTGGACAAAAAAGAGTGTGGGGGACGGGGAAAAATTGTATTTTATGCGAACCTCGGGAAAACCTGTTTTCAGAGGAAACTGCTTCGTCTGCCGGGCAATGCAAAACATATCGAACCAGACCGGCGGTACAGGATCGAAAATACCGGCAGAGGTGAGCTGGAAATTATATATGTACCGGGGAAAACGGTCAGAAAATATCTGAGAAAAGTGGGCGCCGGAATCAGGAGAGGGCGCAGAAAGGGGTCTGAATGAAAATAGCAGTTGCGGGAACAGGATATGTCGGCCTTTCCAATTCCATCCTGCTCGCTCAGCACAATGAAGTGTATGCGGTGGATATCGTGCCGGAAAAGGTTGAATTGATCAACAATAAAAAATCTCCCATCGTAGATGCGGAAATAGAGGATTATCTGGCGAACAGGGATCTTAGGCTTGTGGCGACGACAGATGGCGAAATGGCCTATAGAGACGCTGATTTCGTAATTATTTCGACACCGACAAATTATGATGAGAAAATGAATTATTTTGATACTTCCTCGGTGGAGGCGGTTATCGAATTGGTTATGAAAGTAAATCCGAAGGCGGTCATGGTGGTGAAATCTACCGTCCCTGTGGGATATACTATGAGTGTCAGGGAAAAGTATCACTGTGACAATATTATCTTTTCTCCCGAATTTTTGCGCGAGGGCAGGGCTCTGTATGATAACCTGTATCCGTCACGCATTATAGTGGGGGCGCCGCTGGATGATGAGCGGCTGGTCCAGGCGGCCCACACATTTGCTGAATTGCTGGCACAGGGGGCACAGAAAAAGGATATCAGGATTCTTTACACCAATCCCACAGAGGCGGAGGCGGTTAAGCTGTTTGCGAATACTTATCTGGCGATGAGGGTATCTTTCTTTAATGAACTGGACACGTATGCGGA
>CANRMO010000080.1 GCA_947631755.1 uncultured Lachnospiraceae bacterium
TCAGATCCCGGCGGAATATCTGATCCGCAGGAGACGGCGGAGCCGGGAGAAACGCCCATCCCGGAGGAGACACCGGCTCCGACAGCGTCTGCCGGCCCCGGCGGGACCCAGGTGCCAGCCGTGACATCCGAGCCGGAGCCCACAGTACAGCCGCCTGTGGCAACACCACAGCTGACACCTACCCCGAAACCGACGCCGGATCCCGGAAAATACACACTGTTAAATTCCAGGGCGAAATATAAAAAAGGCTCTCTCACTGGCATACATTATCACAGGGTAAAGGGGAAAAAGGTGTACCGCATCACGGCCTATGCGACCGATCCGGTAAAGCTTGAGATGTCCCAGCCGTCCCGGTTTGAGGTCTATGGGGGCAGGAATAAAAAAGAGGTGAAGAAAAAGTATGCTACAGTCTCCTCCAAAGGCGTGGTCACATGCCACCGCAGGGGAAAAGGAGAGACGCTCTATACTCTGATCAGGGCCACATCCCGAACAACCGGGCAGGTCCAGTACATCTATATCTATTTTAAGAAAAAACTGACCTGCAGCAGCCGGAAACTTTCTCTCTATGAAAAATATTCCACACAGCTGAGGATCGACTACCCGAGATCGAAGGTTACATTTTCCATTGACGACGGGAAAAAAGCGGCGGTGAACAAAAAGGGAAAAGTGACCGCGATAAAAAAGGGAACGGCGTACGTGACGATCAAAGTAAAGGATTCCGAAAAAAACCAGGTGCGGGTAAAAATAACTGTGAAAAAGGAACCGTGGATTGTCAGCGATAAGGATAAGCTCTACGATTACGAGGACATGACCAGGGATCTGGGGAGGCTGGAGAGGAAATACGCGGGCAAGGTGAAATTGATGGATATTGGGACATCCTATGACAAGCGCACGATCTGGTGCCTCCGGGTGGGCAATCCAGGCGCCTCGCACAAATTGGTGATTGATGCGGCGATCCATGCCAGGGAATGGCTGAATACTCAACTGATCATGAGACAGACAGAGGATATGCTGAGGGATCACAGGGAGTTAAAAAAACGTATGAAAAACACCTGTTTGTACATTCTTCCCATGGACAATCCCGACGGCGTGACGATCTCCCAGTACGGGTTCAAGGCGATCCGCAACAAAAAGCTGCGAAAGATCTGCAAAAAGGCGGGCCACGCAAAGATCTGGAAAGCCAATGCGAGAGGGGTTAATTTAAATAATAATTTCCCTGCGGGCTTTGAGAAGAGCAAGAAGAGAAAACCGCATTATATGCTTTACAACGGAAAGAAAGCGGGGAGCGAGAGAGAGACAAAGGCACTGATGAAGTTTATTGGCCAAATTGAGCCGGATGCCGTCATGAACCTCCATTCCACAGGGAGCGTTCTCTACTGGGATTTTGATGTGGAGGGGCAGCTGCACGACAAACAGCAGGAGCTGGCAGAGAAAATACGGTCATTCAACTCTTATCTGATGATGCCAAAGGGAAGAAGTACAGAGGGAAATGGTGGGTTTGCTGATTGGGTCGTCTATAAGAAGAAGACCGTGAGCATTACGGTGGAGACGGGAGTGACGCCCTGCCCGCTGCCACATTCCGAATACAAGTCCATCTATAAGAGAAACCGGGATATGTTCCGGTGGTTTATGACAGAATATTGATGTTATTGGATTGTTTTTCAAAGTCCCACTCTGGTTAGTCAATGTAGGGTTTACTAAAAAGGGGAAGCCTTAAAAAATCAAAGCTTCCCTTTTTCGTATAAGTGCACAAAACGGCGCGAAACCTGAACTATTTATGTCCAGATTCGCACCGTCAGATGCGGAAGATGGGACTTGAACCCACACGCTCTACGAGCACATGATCCTTAGTCATGCCTGTCTGCCAATTCCAGCACTTCCGCATTTCGCGTATCAAAATAATTATACAACGAACGATAATTATATTATCACTATCGGGAGGATTTGTCAAGGACTTTCTTGCCGGGTGGCAATAAATTTGCATAGAAGAATTAAATACGCAGTAACAGGATCGAAGAAGGCACTGTCTGCTCCCCCGCCTTCGGTGAAAATGCTTACAGCGAAATTAATTCGGATATTATTTTACGGTTGCCTGGACAATCCGAATTGTGTTAAAATAGCCATACAGGGGGGAGTTAAACAAACAGCACGTTAAGAGGGAGGTTATCAATGAAACGGATTATCAGTATTTTATTTGCATTGTCTTTATTGATTACAACTGTGCCGTACCAGGTGCCGGTGTCCGCCGTCGCGGCAGCGGCAGATGCGGGAAGCGGTGCGCCGGATGGCAGCGGGGAGGCAGATACCGGGAGCGCAGAGGATGAGGAAGAGGAGGAGCCGAAAGTCATTGTTATTGATGCCGGGCATCAGACCCGTGCAATGAGCGCTACGGAGCCGAATGGGCCGGGTTCTTCCACGAGAAAAGCAAAGGTGACAGGGGGAGCCAGCGGCTGTTCCACCGGACTGCCTGAGTACAAACTGAATCTCCGGGTGGCAAAAAAGCTGAAAAAAGAACTTGTGAAGCGGGGATATAAAGTGTATATGGTGCGCACGAAAAACAATGTGAAGATCTCTAATGTGGAGCGGGCCAAATACGCCAACAAAAAAAAGGCGGACGCCTTTATCCGCATTCATGCAAATTCTTCTGAAAATTCGGGGGTGAAAGGGGCGCTGACGATCGCGCCGACAAACAGCAATCATTATCTCTCAAAAGCTGTGCGGAAGAAGAGCCAGAGTCTTTCCAAAAAGGTGCTGAAATCTTTCTGTAAGGCCACGGGAGCGAAAAACCGGGGAGTTATGTACACCGACACGATGACGGGGATTAACTGGTGCAAAATTCCGGTGACGATCGTTGAGATGGGATTTATGAGTAATCCATCGGAGGACCGGAAGATGGCGTCAGCGTCTTATCAGAAGAAGATCGTGAAGGGGATTGCGAACGGCATCGATTCCTTTCTCGGATAGATTCTGGTTTTTATCCGGATGATAGGGACAGGCGGGCGCGGCAATACATTAAAAAGCATTAATAAGCAGAAAGGCGGGGATCACAATGGAAAAAGTTATTACGATTGCAAGGCAGTACGGAAGTGGGGGAAGGGAGATTGGACGGAAACTGGCAGAAGCTTACGGGATTCCTTTTTATGACAATGAAATTATTTCGCGGGCGGCCAAAGAGACCGGATTTGCGGAAGCTGCATTCGAGGGTGCGGAGGACAAGGCGACGAACAGTCTCCTATACTCCATCGCCATGGGGATGAATGTCTATTCCAGTATGGATGTGGGATTTTCGGGGCTTTCGCTGGATGACCGGATCTTTCTGGCCCAGTCGAACGTGATCCGCAAGGTGGCGGAAGAGGGCCCCTGTGTTATTGTCGGGAAATGTGCGGATTACATTTTGAAAGAGCGCAGCGATGTGGTGAATTTCTTTATCAGCGCGTCGCCGGATTTTCGCATCCGCCGTTCCATCAGAATCGATTCGCTGCCGGAGAATAAGGCGGCGGAGCTCGTGTTGAAGAAAGATAAGAGCAGGGCAAATTATTACAAATACCACTCAGGGGAGCGCTGGGACAATACATTGAACTACCATATGTCCATCCGCAGCGACCTGTGTGGCATAGACGGCACGGTTACATGCTTAAAGACATTTTTAGATCATATGGATAAATGAACGAACCTGGAGGAATTTTAGTTATGGCAGAGAAAATACGCACAAGATATGCACCGAGCCCCACGGGGAAAATGCATGTGGGCAATCTGAGGACAGCGCTGTATGCCTATCTGATCGCAAAACACGAGGGGGGAGATTTTCTCCTCCGCATCGAGGACACCGATCAGGAGCGGTTTGTGGAGGGCGCACTGGAGCTGATCTACAAGACGATGGAGACAGCGGGGCTTGACCATGATGAGGGCCCGGACAGGGATGGCGGCTATGGCCCCTATGTCCAGAGCGACAGGGTGAAGACTGGCATTTACCTGGACTACGCCAGACAGCTTGTGGAAAAGGGCGAGGCATACTACTGTTTCTGCACAAAAGAGCGGCTGCAGAAACTGCGGGATGACGCAGAGAAAAAAGGTGAGGGGGCGGCCAAATACGACAAGCACTGCCTGGCTCTCTCCAGGGAAGAGGTAGAGGAAAAACTAGCGGCCGGGACGCCGTATGTCATACGCCAGAATAACCCGTCGGAGGGGGAGACGACATTTGATGATGTGATCTACGGGAAGATTTCCGCCCCGAATGACGAGCTGGATGATATGATATTGATTAAGTCCGACGGGTATCCGACCTATAATTTTGCCAATGTGGTGGACGACCATCTGATGAACATTACCCATGTTGTACGCGGCAATGAGTATTTATCCTCATCCCCGAAGTATAACCGTCTCTATGAGGCGTTTGGCTGGGAGATCCCGGTGTATATCCACTGTCCGACCATTACCGATGAGGAGCACAAAAAACTGGCAAAACGGCGTGGCGATGCGTCCTTTGAGGATCTGATGGAACTCGGGTTTCTGCCGGAGGCCGTGGTGAACTATGTGGCCCTGCTGGGGTGGAGCCCGGCGGAGGACCGCGAGATCTTCAGCCTGGATGAACTGGTGGAGGCATTTGACTACACACGTATTAATAAATCGCCAGCGGTGTTTGACATCGTGAAATTGAGATGGATGAACGGTGAGTACATCAAGGCGATGGAAGATGAGAGATATTATGAGTATGCGTTGCCGGAGATCCGGAAAGTGGTCAAAAAAGACTTGGATCTGAAGAAAATTGCCGATCTGGTAAAGACGCGCATAGAGGTATTCCCGGACATTCTGGAGAAGATCGATTTCTTTGAGGAACTTCCGGAATATGATGTGGCGATGTACACCCACAAGAAAATGAAGACAAACGCGGAGAATTCACTGGAGGCGCTGCAGGAGATGTTCCCGCGGTATGAGCGGCTGGAGGATTACTCGATCGCCGGTATTGAGGGTGTGGCAAAAGAATATGTGGCGGAGAAAGGCTGCAAGAACGGCCAGGCACTCTGGCCGCTGCGCACGGCGGTGTCCGGGAAGCAGATGACGCCCGGGGGGGCTTATGAGATCATGGAGATCCTCGGAAAAGAGGAGTCGCTCAAGCGCATACAGAAAGGGATTGAAAAACTGAGGGAGGAGTTAAAGTGAGAAAAAAGATAGTGAATGATGCACAGGATTACGCGATCCGGCATTACAGAGGCCCATTTATGTGCCTCGCGGGTCCCCGGCAGCGGTAAGACTGCGGTAATCACAAATCGTGTGAAATATTTGTTGGAACATTATGAGGTGGGGCAGGAGAGTATTCTTGTAGTGACGTTTTCCAAAGCGGCGGCACTGGAGATGCGGGAACGTTTTGAAAAAATGACAGAGGGGAGATATCCCCGTGTGAGATTTGGCACATTTCATTCGGTATTTTTCCAGATCCTCCGCGCCGCCTATCACTATGAGGCAAAAGATATTGTGACGCCCGCCCTGAAGTACCGTTTTCTGGAGGAGGCACTCGGGGCGGTTGATTTTGATGTGGACGACAAAAAGGAGTTTCTGGAGGACATAGAAAAAGAGATCAGCCGGGTCAAAGGGGACGGAATTGATATTGAGCGATATTATTCTGCCAATTGCCCGGAGGAGGTGTTCCGGGAGATCTACCGGGGATACCAGAGCCTTCTGCAGAGGCACCGGGCGCTGGATTTTGATGATATGGTTGTGTATACCTATGAGCTTCTGAGGGCGCGGGGAGATATACTGGCGAGATGGCAGCAGTTGTTCACTTTTATTCTGATCGATGAGTTTCAGGATATCAACCGCCTGCAGTTTGAGAATATCCGCATGCTGGCAGAGCCGGAAAATAATCTGTTTATCGTGGGGGATGATGACCAGTCGATTTACGGATTCCGCGGTTCCAGGCCGGATATTATGATGGCATTTCCGAAAATGTATCCGGGGGCGGAGCGGGTGACGCTGGGTGTGAACTACCGTTCTTCCTCCCAGATCCTCACAGCGGCCGGGAAGCTGATCGGGAATAATAAAAAGAGATTTGGAAAGAAACTGACATCCCATTCCGGCAGCAAAGAGGGAGTATGGATCAGCCGGTGCAGGGATCTGTCCTCAGAGTCGGAAAAGATTGTGAAACAGGTGAGGGAGTACCGCGAAAAAGGAATTTCCTATGAGGAGATGGCGGTCCTCTTTCGCACGAATATGCAAATGAGGACGCTGGCGGGTAAGCTGATGGAGCGGGGAATCCCATTTTCCATGAAAGAAAGTCTCCCCAATATGTTCCGGACATGGATGGCCAGGGATCTGCTCTGTTATGTGGAGCTGGCGATGGGAGACCGAAGTCGGGAAAAATTCCTAAAGATCTGCAACCGTCCGGTGAGATATCTGAGCCGGGCGGCCTTTGAGGAGGAGGCTGTGACATTTCGCGCCCTGAAGTCATATTATATCGGGAAGAGACAGATGTGGATGCTGGAGAGGCTGGATGACTTTGAAAATGAACTGCGGGTTCTGGCTTCGCTGTCCCCTTATTCAGCGGTTAATTATATCCGAAAGGGGATTGGTTATGACGAGTTTCTGAAAGAGTATGCCGCGGAGCGGAATGTAAACGCGGGGGACTGGCTGGAGGTTCTGGAGGAGATCCAGGAGACGGCCAGGGACTGTAAGAGCCTGCCTGAGTGGCTGGCCTTTGTGGAGAATTACGGGGAGATGCTGGAGGAGATGCAGCGTCAGAATAAGCGCAGGGACGAAAAAAAGGGCGTCAGCCTGATGACGATGCACGGTGCAAAGGGATTGGAATTTGACGTGGTATTTGTCCCCACGGTCAATGAGGGCGTCAGTCCGTACCGCAAGGCGGCCCAGCCCGGGGAGATTGAGGAAGAGCGGCGGATGCTGTATGTAGCCATGACGAGGGCAAAGACCCATCTCCATCTCTCTTACGTGAGGGAGCGGTTCAACAAGCAGGCGGAACCGTCCAGGTTTCTCTATGAGATTAGCCCGGACATCGGAAAGGGGGAAAATGTATGAGTATGAGCAGTATCATCAGTGTTATAATTGTTGCCGCAATCCTTGTGGCGTGCGTGTTTGTTCTCACCTATGTGGCCCACGATAAGGCAGAGGGAGAGGACTGCGGCGACAACTGCAGCGGTGATTGCTTTCACTGCAAAAAAGCGGCCGGGGAGACCGGGAAAAAGCATGAGCAGCGGGACTGAGATGCGGGCCGGGGAAGAGAAACGGATCATCAGATACAGAAGATAAGAGGGGGAATGGCCAGTGTACGAGGCAGTGGATAAAAAGACGGAGCAGGAGAGGACGGGCTATCCGGGACAGAGCAATGTGAATATGTATAGGAGGAATCCGCTGGAACCCGGGCAGAGGCTTGTCAGGGACTATCTGGCTCCTGTTGCCGCCCCTGTCCAGAAGATGGCGGTGGGAGAGGTAATCCAGAGGGAGATAAGCTATGAGGAGTTCTCGGGGATTCTGAAAGAAATACTTAAGAGGCATATTGAAAGTGCAGAACCGGATGAAAAGGATCCTGCTAGAAAAAATCTGTGGCTGGAAATAAAAGAGAAGTTCCAAACAGAGAAAAATTTGTGGATATTGATGGCTAAAATGGTGGCCACGAATCCGTCGGGCGTCAGTTATCCTAAAGAGGATGGGGGTGATACAGAAGTATATAATGCCCAATTCAGACCCGAGTATGTTTATCATTTATATGTGTCAGGAAACTGGATTTCCCCAATAGTCATAAATGAATTTTCGAGGCTGGATAAACCGATTGCGCAGACATTAAATGATATTTATTACTGGATAACACAGGAAGGTGCAAACACTGTTACAAAGATTGATCTTACAGACAGTGATGTGCATACAAGAGGAGTTGGAGTGTGTATTGTCACATGCGACGAAAGAAAATTCGTGGTCAAACCAGAGAATAGGTCATTTGAGAAAGCTGTTTATGGAAAAGAGGAGGACAGCCTGGCAAATCAGTTTAACCAGTATCTGGCAGGTGGTATTCTTGGGGACGATTTTAGGGACAGCCGTATTGGTACACTGGATATCCAGGTGTCGGATGGTAACAAGTATGGTTCTAAGGCCGAATTTTTAGAACATCAGCAGTTTTCAGAAATCCAGAGAGAAAAAAGGATTGACATGAAATCTGTGGAGAGTATGATTGCGTTTGCCTCCTTGCTTGGAATTGCCGATCTTCATGAGGAAAATGCGGTTTATACTCCAACGGGTGGGGCTGGTGAATATCAAATGAATCTTATAGATGCGGAAGTGGGGATGAAATATCACCTTAAGGAAGAGGGAGCGGAGCCCGGGTTTGATCAGTTGTATACGTCAGTTGTCTCTAGTGAAATGCGAACGCCCGGACACCCTTCTCTGGATGCAGAAAAAATAAATAAAGAAAGCCTTCAATCATACGACAAGAAGTTGATGCAGGAATTTATTGATAAGATGAAAGCCAGGTTAAAGGGGATGTCATCAAGGTTGGTTGTTGTTGAGACAGGAAAACTTTTTGTAAGCAGAACACTTTTCCTTTCTGGAAAGAAATGGCAAGAGAACTATGTCAAAGATTTAAAGAGTGCTTTGCAGCAATATGCGCAATCGGGACTTAAGGTTGAGATGGCAGAGAAAAATATAATGATAGCCGCTGCAACATGTGATTTTGAGAACGGGAAGATTCCTTTTTTTACACTGGAGTTTGGAACGGGAAAGGTGTTTCATGAATCTGTAGACGGACATGTTATGATTGCGGAATATAGGGGTGAAGATGGGGAGGGATTTTTGAATCATATGATTCGAAATAGAGTGAATGTGCTGCGTCTTTTTCCGCTCAGACGTACAAAGTCTGTCCCGTCACTGGGGCATATTACGAACCCCGCCCCGCCATCCTCTTCCCCTGCCCCTGCCGGAGAAAGCAGGAGAGCCAGCACGATCTAATCCCGCTCAAGTTTTTTCGTGATAAATTCATCCCATATGCTGTCGTCCTCATCGTCATCCCCGTCTTCCGGGTCCTCAAGCCCCTCCACTTCGATGCCGTCCCCGAATTCGTCATCGGCGAGCTGCTGGAACACTTCCAGCAATTCATTCAAAAGCTCCTCGTCCTCAATGACCGTAAATTCAAATTCTATCTCATCATCTTTATCCTCGGCGTCCAGGGCGAAGAAGTATACTTCATTTTCCGGGTTGTCCTCCTCGGCTAAGACAGCGTAGTCCTGGCCGTTGTATTCAAAAACGCACTGCAGGGAGCACTCAATACTGCTGCCGTCCTCATCCTCCAGCGTGATAGCCGCGTCCTGCAGCCCCTCGTAATCAATTTCTGACATAGCCTGCCTCCTGTTCTGTAATAGAAAAATAAATATTGTAACAAAGACAACTGTAACATGTTTTTTGCAAAATGGCAAGTGTCAGATAAGGGGGCGGAAAGAAATCTCATTACTGCTAAATTATTGTTTGACTTTTTGTAAAAGCAGGGATAGAATAATAGTTAGATTAGAAAGCTAATTATGAAATTAAAATTTAAGGAGGTATCTTATGAAGAGAGCAAAAAAGATTTTTACTCTTCTGCTTGCCGCGGCTCTTATATTGCCGGCGGTGCCTGTGGAAAAGGCCCAGGCGGCAGGGGAGACAGGGGAAACGATATATTTGACGGACAGTGAGGTGGACTCTCTGTGCAAGACATATTCAAAGGCATCGAATTATAGCCGGGTCAGCGTCCACGATCCATCGATCGTGATCGGATATTATGAGGGGACTTCCTACACGGCCCAGACGAAAGTATACGGTGAGCAAAATGAGGGGAGTACGAGGAAAAAGATTTATTTTATATTCGGAACTCACCGCTCCTTTGCGTATTCGGAGGATTTAAAGAACTGGAAGTCTTTTTCGAATAACATTAATAATAACACGACGGCAAACACACTGTTTGCGGATGGGAAATCCTGGTCTCAGAGGGGGGATTCCACGTACAGCCTGGTTTCCAATTGGGGTTCGAATTTGTGGGCGCCCGATGTGATCTGGAATCCAGATTACGAAAATAAAGATGGCAGCAAGGGGGCCTGGATGATGTACATGAGTGTAAACGGGCGCTCGTGGAACTCTACCATTGCCCTGCTCACATCGGATACACTGAATGGCAACTGGACTTATCAGGGGACGGTAATTTATTCCGGTTTTGACAATGGGACAACGTATGATTACACGAAGACAGATTACAAAGAGGTGACAGGAGACAGCACACTTCCTGGCCGCTATCTCGGCGGTGCCTGGCAGTGGGGCGACGATCCCAAATGTGTGGCGTCAAAGTGGAATACAGAGTATGGCGCCCATG
>CANRMO010000081.1 GCA_947631755.1 uncultured Lachnospiraceae bacterium
TCCGCGAGCAGATCAGATTTTCCGGCGGGGCATGAAGGAACGGGGGGAACAAAGTGGTATGAGAAAATTGGAATATTTGACTATACAGGAGACTATGGTGCCAAGGCGACAGCAGAAGCCGGAAGATTTCAGGCAATTTATAATCTGGATTCCCCGTCTGACTCAAATGTAGTTACTGTGGAATACGGCGGCGAGGTACCTGATGTTATTTTAGGGGGAGCAATAAAACCAGACTCCCATACAATTACTGTCAATGGCTTGATGAAGAGTTATGATGTTGTCTGTAATTGGAGGTATTTGGACTATTTAATGGATAACATTATGAAAGAGGTGCCCGATTATAAGGGTAGGGAAAGGGAAATCATAAAGGGGCTGGATAAAAAGAATAAGAATCATCATGTAAATTTTGAGTCGCTGGATTTTGATAATGACAGTACGGTGCGCGAAGCAGCGCGGAAAGTTTTTAAATTATTACCAGAGGATAGTGGGGATGCAAAAAAGAAACGGCAGGAAGGCTGGTGTAAACGGCTTCCTATTACAGACAATGAGATTGTAGCAGTGATAGAAAATAATAAAAAAGGTGTTAAGAGTGAGATTTTATCGGATAAAAAAGGTGAGGGGTTGAATCTGAAGAAGATGGAGGGAGTGTTTTTATAACCGGCAGGACTTGAGAATATTCCCGTTGTGTGATATTATTGCAATAAATATTATTTTAAGAATTTTTGGATGATAGGAGATTGAGAGAGATGAAAAAAACAGTAAGTCTTATTATGCTGCTCCTGCTGACAGTGATCGGTGTATCTGCCTGTGGGGCAGGGAACACGGCGGGCCACGATTCTTCCGGGGACAGCACAGGTGTAAAAAAGAAGAGTGTCAGCGGCAGTTCTGTCAGCGGAGCAGCGGTCAGCACGGACAAGCAGTTGACAGGAATCCATCATGCAGTGATCAAAGTGAAAGATTATGGGACGATCAAGGTCAAGTTAGACGCGGACGCCGCGCCGATCACGGTGACAAATTTCGTGAAACTGGCCAATGAGGGTTTTTATAATGGCCTGACTTTCCACCGCATCATGGCTGGCTTCATGATCCAGGGGGGAGACCCGAACGGAGATGGAACGGGGGGAGCAGAGGAGACGATCAAAGGTGAATTTTCTGCAAATGGTGTGGAAAATAATATTTCCCATGAGAGAGGAGTAATATCCATGGCAAGGTCCACCAGCCCGGACAGTGCCAGTTCGCAGTTTTTTATTATGCATTCCGAGGCCGAATATCTGGATGGCCAGTACGCTGCATTCGGCAAAGTTACAAAAGGAATGAAAGTGGTGGATAAAATCTGTGCCAGCGTACAGCCAACAGACAAAGAGGGCACTGTGCCAAAAGAGAACCAGCCGGTGATCGAGAGTATTGTTGTCAAGGATTAAAAAGGCGAAAGATTTTAATAAAGTGAAAAAATGCCCGGCAAAAATTTTCGGATTTCTGCCGGGCATAAAATGTTGCAGGATCACTCAATAACGAGGCTGGCGCATTCGACATCTTCTGCCAGATTGTATACATTTCCGGTCTCAAGTCCGACGACAGTGGGCCGGAGAACAGCACTTGCCTCATTTTCCACGACCTTTGCATCCTCTCCATTGCTCAGGTGGACGATAGAATCTACCGGGTACAGGATAACGGTTGCCATGAAAGCCCGCATGGCATCAATATCTAATTCATCAGTCATAGACATGATCAGCTCTACGGCGTTCCTCTGTGTAAATGGTTTCTTATAAGGGCGTTCGGTCACCAGGGCATCATAGACATCAGAGACAGAGAGGATCTTGGCATAGGGATGGATTTTTTCTGAGGTGACACCAAAGGGATATCCTTTTCCGTTTATTTTTTCATGGTGCTGGAGCACAGCGAGGGAAATCGGCCCCGCGAATTCCGGCTTGTCTTTTAGGATCACATATCCGTATTCCGAGTGTTTTCTCATAATGGCAAATTCGTCGTCAGATAACCGTCCCGGTTTGTTCAGAATCTCAAGAGGGATTTTGGATTTTCCCATATCGTGGAGCAGCCCGGCGACGCCGATATTAAAGACGTCTTTATCCGGGAGTTTTCGTTTCCTGGCAATGATCATTGACATCGTGGCCACATCTACACTGTGTTTGAACGTGTACTCATCGCTGGTTTTCAGCGTGCTGATATCAACGGCCAGCGCGTCATTTTTGTCGATGGCGTTAATCAGTTCTGTTGTGATCTTGTTGGAGGTATTGGCAAATTCCTGTGAGTCGGAATTGCTGTAGAGGTACTGTATTCCCTCGGAGACTCGTTTTTTTACGCTCTCAGACAGATTTACCTTGACTGGGTCTTCCGTCCGGTATTTTTCAATATTGTGACGCGCTAAAGGAGAGAGCGGGATCTCCGGCTCTTTCGGTTTCGGATCTTCTTCCCCCTCACTGACGTATACGCCGTGGATGCCCCTTTTGCGTATTCCGTCTATTATGTAGCTATCTAAAATCGTACCGCGGCCGACCAGCGTGCGGTCCATGCGGTCTTTGATGTTCTGGTCGATCCGCATGCCCGCTTTCAGGGCGCTTGCACGTACAAAGTATCGCTTGATCAATTATTATCCTCCTGTAAAAAATGTATGAATAATACAGCTATATATTTTATTATACAACGATTAGAAATAATAGGCAACCAAAAATGAAAATCGGAGGAAAACGGATGAAAATAATTCACTTCAAAAATGAAAAAAATTAACCATTTTCGCTTTACATTTGCAAATTCTGCGATATAATAGATACTGCCGGGAAGAGATATGAGAACAATAATTTCCGGGCATGTTTTGCGGGATATTTTAAAAACAAAGAAAAATTACAGAAATGAGGGTTTGAAATGAAGAATGGAATTGAGATCAGATGGCACGGCCGCGGCGGACAGGGTGCAAAGACGGCAGCTCTTTTGCTGGCAGACGTAGCGTTTAAGACGGGACAGAGAGTCCAGGGATTCCCGGAGTACGGCCCGGAGCGCATGGGCGCCCCGATCACAGCCTACAACAGGATAAGTTCTGATGTGATCCGCGTTCATTCTAATATATATCATCCGGATTTTGTTGTGGTAGTGGATGAGACGCTGCTGGATTCTGTGGATGTGACCGCGGGTTTGAAAAAGACAGGGGCTATTATTATCAACACAGCGAAATCGGCAGAGGAGATCGCAGAAAAGCTGAACGGTTATGAAGGGCGGGTCTATACTGTGGACGCGAGGAAAATATCCGTGGAAAACCTGGGTAAATATTTTCCGAATTCTCCGATGCTTGCCGCCACAGTGGCGGTCAGCGGGATCATGCCGAGAGAGGAGTTCATCCGCGAGATGAGAGCTTCCTACCAGCATAAATTTGCCAAAAAACCTGAGGTGATCGAGGGAAATATGGGCGCCTTGGAAGCGGCATTTGATGTGATGGAAAAGGCGATCAGGAAACAGCATGCGGCATAATGTGAAACGAGGAAAACGATGAGAACAGATGTGACAAAAATAAATGAAAAGACGCCCCACGGGGAGCTGACGGAAGGGCTGATGATGTTTGCCGGAGGCACGTCAAAGTATTTCAATACTGGCGAGTGGAGGACGAATACGCCGGTATTTGAGGCGGATAAGTGTAAACAGTGCCTCCTCTGTGCGCCAGTCTGCCCGGACAGCAGTATTCCGGTAAAGAATGGCGAGAGACTGGATTTTGACTATGATCATTGCAAGGGCTGCGGCATTTGTGCGAATGTGTGTCCCTTTGGTGCGATTTCGATGAAGGAGGGAAATATATCATGTCCATAAAAGAGCGCATGTCCGGCAATGAGGCGGTGGCCTATGCGATCCGGCAGATAAATCCGGATGTGATGCCGGCGTTTCCGATCACTCCTTCAACTGAGATTCCGCAGATGGTGTCAACGTACATTGCCAACGGTGAGATGGATACTGAATTTATTCCCGTGGAGAGTGAGCACTCAGCGATGAGCGCGACGATCGGTGCCGAGGCGGCGGGGGCGAGAAGCCTGACCGCCACTTCGTCGGCGGGCCTTGCGCTGATGTGGGAGGAGCTTTTGCTGGCGGCGTCCAACCGCCTGCCACTGGTGCTTGCACTGGTGAACAGAACCCTCTCGGGGCCGATCAACATTAACTGTGACCACTCCGATGGGATGGGTGCCAGGGATACCGGGTGGATTCAGATTTATGCGGAAAATAATCAGGAGGCATATGACAATTTTATCCAGGCGTATCCGATATCGGAGGATGCAAGAGTGCACCTCCCGGTCATGATTTGCCAGGATGGCTTTATAACAAGCCATGCGGTGGAAAATATTGAGCTGCTCGAGGACAAATGCGTACAGGATTTTGTCGGAGAATACGAGCCGGAGGAATACCTTCTGAACCCGGGAAAACCGATAGCGGTTGGGCCGTATTCGGTCTCTAATTACGCTATGGAGGCAAAGAAAAATCAGGAGATTGCGCTGGAAAATTCCAAACAGGTAGTTGTGGAAGTGGCAGAAAAATATAGGAGACTGACCGGAAGAGGGTTTCAGCTCTTTGAGGAGTACCGGACAGAGGATGCCGATTACATCATGCTTATTATGGGGTCGGCGGCCGGAACGGCGAAACAGGCAGTGGACGATCTCCGGGAGGAAGGAAAGAAAGTCGGCGTTCTGAAACTCCGGTTATTCCGCCCATTTCCGGCAGATGAGATTGCACATGCATTGAAAAACTGCAGGGCTGTGGCGATCATGGACCGCTGTGAGAGCTATAACGGCAATGGAGGGCCACTGGGGAGTGAAGTTCCCGCCGCGCTCTTTAAAAATAAAGTGATGATTGAGACAGTCAATTACATCTATGGCCTGGCGGGCCGGGATTTCACGATACGTGATGTCACAGAGATCTTTAACGAACTGGAAGATATGGTTGAAAATGGGAAGGATGTCGAGCAGTACAAGTACATCCGTCTGCGGTAGCGGACATGAAAATCAGCGCAGAAATGAGGATAAGATGAGTGATCTGAGTTTAAAAACAATGATGGAAAAGCCGGAGAGGCTGGCTCCCGGCCATCGCATGTGTGCGGGATGCGGTGCTACGATTGCCGTCCGCGCCGTCCTGCGGGCTCTCCATGAGGGCGATCACGCTGTGATCGGCAATGCAACGGGGTGCCTGGAAGTCTCTTCTTATATGTATCCGTACACAGCATGGGAAGACAGCTACATACACAACGCATTTGAAAATGCGGGGGCGACTCTGAGCGGCGTGGAGACGGCGTACCGTGTTTTGAAAAAAAGGGGAAAGCTGCCGGAGGATGAGACATTTAAGTTCATCACGTTCGGCGGTGACGGGGGAACGTATGATATTGGGTTCCAGTCTTTGTCTGGGGCGATGGAGCGCGGCCACGATATGGTTTATGTGTGCTACGATAATGGGGCGTATATGAATACTGGCATCCAGCGCTCTTCTGCCACGCCGATGTACGCGGATACGACGACGACCCCGGTGGGCAAAAAATCAAACGGAAAGATGCAGAACCGCAAAGATCTGGCAAGTATTATTGCGGATCACGATGTGGCGTATGTGGCGCAGACTACATTTACAACGGATTTTAAAGATATCCACAGCAAGTCAGAAAAGGCGATCTATACGGAAGGGGCCAGTTTTCTGAATATTATGACGCCCTGTCCGCGCGGATGGCGGTATGACACGCCGGAGATCATGAAGATCTGCAAACTCGCAGTAGAGACCTGTTACTGGCCGCTGTTTGAGGTAGAGCACGGAAAGTGGACACTGACCTATGAGCCAAAAAAGAAACTGCCGATCGAAGATTTTCTGCGGGAGCAGGGACGTTTTAAGCACCTGTTTAAAAAGGGCAATGAACATCTGCTTGAGCAGTTCCAGGCCGAGGTGGACCGCCGCTGGGAGGATCTGCAGTATAAGTGTGCGAGGGTTTATCAATGACATTATTGAGTTATCAGGCACTGAAAACGGTGGCCGACCAGGGGAGTTTCCGCCGGGCGGCGGAGCTTCTTGGACTGACGCCTTCGGCCGTCAGCCATGCGATTTCATCGCTTGAGGCAGAACTGGGTTTTTCATTATTAAATCGAGGAAAAAATGGAGTGACGCTTACCAATTATGGCGAGCGTCTTCTTCCTTTTGTAAACGGTGTTTTGAACAGTGATGAGAGCCTGCGCCAAGCGATTGCAGAATTCAACGGATTGAAACAGGGGAAGATCAAAGTGGGCTGTTTTTCCAGTGTGTGCACAAACTGGATGCCACAGATCATGAGATCGTTCCAGAAAGAATATCCGGCGATCACAATAGAACTTTTCCAGGGGACATATGACGATGTGGCGTACTGGATAAAAAACGGTGTTGTCGATCTGGGATTTTTGTCTGTGTCCAGCGCCGCGCACATCCCCATAGAGCCGCTGTACAAAGACCCGCTGCTGTGCGTAGTGCCAAAAGGGATGAAACGGTCTGGTACAGGTCCGGCAATCGGAGTAGATGAACTGCGCAACCGGGAATTTGTGACCCAGAGGGAGAGCACCGACGCAGATATACAGAACTTTCTGAAAGAAAATGATCTGACTGTAAAATCAAATTATCATGTGGTGGACGACCTCTCCACCATTGCCATGGTCGCCAACGACTTTGGAATCTGTCTTATGCCAGAGATGGTAATGAACGATATTCCCTATGAAGTGGACTGTTATCCTCTGGCTGAGGAGGCATACCGCATCATAGGGATCGCAACGCTGACGCCGGATAACATGGCTCCGGCGGTCCGGACATTTTACAACCATGTGCTCCGGCAGTATCAGCAGGAGGAGTACCGCTGAAATTTATGACACTTTTTCGTCTTCCACATCTTTGTCCCACGCCCCGAAATCGACAAGAGCCGCCTGGAGATTTCCAAGATCTTTGGAATCATAATTGTATACATCCGGGTTCTCTGGAGATGGGGTAAGGATAATTGTGATTGTTTTCGGGTCTTTGTACTTTGGGCTCTCTAATTCTTCTTTGCAGTGGGCGATGACATAATCGATAAATTTTTCTGTCAGCTTTTCCTCATCGGCATCCTTGGGCTGTTTTTTTACCCATTTGTCGTAGTCTTTATTTGCGGCACTCAGCGCGTCTTTGAACACAGCGAGTTTTTGGACTTCGACGTTGACAGAGCAGCTGCCGTCCTCATTTTCTGTCTGTTCCTTCACTTCGTATTTACAGTGATTAAAAATTTCTTTCAGCTCTTCCCGGAATTTTTCGGTCGCTGAGTCATTCAGTTCATAGGTGAGAAAAATGTCGATTACATTGTCGAGGAGATCGGGATAAGCAGATTCAACCTCGCTCACATTAAAGCCGCAGGCATTGGCATAACCCTGGAAATCTTGCTTGCACAAAAGATTTAAGTAGGACTGGACAAACAACTGTTGGTTGCTCATGTTGTTTACCGCACTCCCACTTGCTGTCCCGCTGGGGGCGGGCTCCGAAGGTTTTCCACAGCCGGATAGAATGGCTGATATACACAGAGTGAGTATCAGGATAAGGGAAAAGGATCGTATATTTCTGGATTTACTGTAAAAGGTATTCATATTTAAAATCTCCTATTTTTTTGTTTTTTAATGACTTTAGTATATCCCATTCGGGGTGTTTTGTAAAATAGTTTCTGAAAGAGAATTAATTTCGCTGTAAGCATTTTCACCGAAGGCGGGGGCGCAGACAGTGCCGATTCGTACACGCTCCCGCTTGGAAAAAGGCGTAACGGTACATAAGGACGCAAAATACGCAGCCTAAGTACCGACGCCTTTTTAACAGTACTCATCCGGCACTGTTTGCGCCCCCACCTTCTTCGATCCTGTTACCGCGTATTTAATTCTTCTATGCTTACAGCCTTGACAACCCTTCCGTGATCCCTGTTTCTATTTTCGCTTTCGCTAATGTCAAGCTTACCAGAAAGGTTATCGTTAAAAATATCTCCATTTTTTCAAGCCCGCGGACCGTATGCCTCTCAAACTTGTAATCCCGGTCTATTCTTTAGACGGCATCGGCTATCAGGTGAAGCCGGAACCCAAACCTGGTTTCCAACAGCGAAATTAATTCGAAAGAGAGGGGGGATTGCATTGCAACCTACCTGCATATATGATAAGATAATAATAAAGTTTATTAAAAAATTCGCAGAACAATTCACATAAATAAAAAAATGTGGGTGGGAGTTTTGCGTTTTTAGTATGTTATTTGAATAATGAGGTGGATATGAATAAACAAAAAATAATTTTTGCATGTTGTATGGCATTGCTCGTACTGAACCTGGCGGCCTGTGGCGCGGGGCGGACGGGTGGGAAAAAACGTTCAGCCACAGATAAAGAAATGATCACTTCGGCGGCGAATGAAACAGAATCTCCCGTCTGGGAAGAAGATGAGCTGTATTACCAGGAAGGAAAGCCAGAGATCCATAGAGAGGATAATATTGAGATAGATGGCCGGAATTACACATATGTGAAATATGCTGTCTATCCCAATCAGACAATTCGTTTGATCAGCTTGAAAACAAATGATGAAATAGTGTCCATTCCATCACAGATTCAGGGCATTCCGGTCGAGCGTATAGGTGGTGGGGGACTGAGCGGACTGGGAGATGAAAAAACGGCCTGGATGGATGGCAAAAAACAAAAAGTCAGGAAAATAGTAATTCAGGAAGGAGTAAAATGTATTCTTTCTGGGGCATTTAAAGAAGAGATATCCGCAGACGAAGTGGTTCTGCCGGAAAGTATCAGGAAAATAGGATCTGGGGCCTTTTCAGATACTAAATTAAAGAAAGTGGTGTTAAAATCCGAAGATGCAAAAATAGAGTTTTCTGCTTTTTCCGGGTCCACTTTGAAAGAAATAAAATTCCCTGATGGATATTGTGGTAAAATTGAGGAGAACTGTTTTGAGGGAACAGATCTGGAAAGGTTTGACTGGCCGGATTATTCTGGTTACAATGCGAAGGAAATGATGGGATGGGGAATTTTTAAGGGCTGTGATAAGCTCAAAGAAATCACTTTCCCAGAAGACCAGGAGCATATATATATTCCGGAGGATACATTTTACGGCTGCTGGTCATTAAAACGGCTTGAGTTCCCGGCCTCTGCCCGAAAAGTCACCTACCGGCAGAATTACTATGCAGATAATTATAAATGTGCCCCGGAAACGCTGATATTTAAGGGGGAAAATACAAAACTGGCGGGCTGCAGTGATAAATTGAGGATCGTGCATGAAAACGGAAAAGAGGAAAATTACAATGTGATCACTGCCGGGAAGATTGTGGCGCCAAAGGGTTCGGAGGCAATCCGCTATGCAAAGAAAGCGAAAAAAGTGAAAGCTATAGAGGAGTCACTTATATATGACCTGGAGCATCCATATGACGAGCTGTCGGAGCTAAGTATTTACATGGATGACGAGTGGTCAGAATTTGCCCCCATGGAGTGCGAGGAGAGGTAAGGAACTGTCAGAAAATATGCGGGAGTTTTGAATCGCGTACCATAGAGGAGGGATTTATATTGAAGAAATGTGTATTGGCCGTTCTTTTGTTTTGCCTGTGCTTTGTCCCCGCTGTTAATGCGGGGGCAAAGGCAAAAAAGTCGGCCTGTGTTGTGAAGAAAAATGTCCGGATAGGGGGCAGGAACTACCGCTATATCAAATACTGTAAGATAAAAAAGAATAAAATCCGACTGATCTCTTTAAAGACGGATGAGGATATTCTGTATATCCCGGCGGTGGTCGACGGCATGAAAGTGGTCCGGATCCAGCCAAAATATAAGGAGATACCGGGAATAGTAATAGGGGAGAGCTATGATAACCATGAGGGGAGGCTCTGCTGGCAGACCAGGGATAAGCAGAAACTGAAAAAGATTGTCATTGCAGAAGGCGTTAAGAGTATCCGCTGGAGTGCATTTGCGGGCGTCCGGGTGGACGAAGTTGTACTGCCTAAGAGCATGGACTATGTGGGGGCACATGCTTTTGTGGATTCGAAAGTCAAACGGGTGGTAGTAAAAGGAAAAACTACCCAGTTTGCCAAAGTGGAGCCGGCTGGAGGGGAGACAGAGGTATGTGGTGTTTTTGCAGGCTCAGATCTTGAGAAAATAGAGTTTCCGAAAGGTTTTCATGGGATTATTTGCCATGAATGTTTTAAGGATACGAAATTAAAGACATTCCGGTGGCCAGAATATGGGAACCAGACAGAAAATGATATGGGATATAATGTGTTTGAGGG
>CANRMO010000082.1 GCA_947631755.1 uncultured Lachnospiraceae bacterium
TTTTCAAGGCTTTTGGAGGATTTTATTAAAACACTGTAACCTCTGTTGAGAGGTCATAATTTGCTGATATTCAAATTGGAATTTAAAGAGGAAGATGCGGTGGGGGTAGTAGAGATTATTCTGATCTTAGTGATCCTCATAGCGCTTGTCCTTGTATTTAAGACTAAGATAACGACTGTGGTGAACAAAGCGTTTAAGGCTTTTAATGATGACAGCAAGTCGATTATTGGGTAGGGCAAAGGGCAGTATAACAGTGTTTTTGTCTCTGACAGGGATACTTGTCATGGCATTGCTGGGAACACTGTTGGAGACTGCCAGATATACAGTGTGTGAAAATCATGCGGGAAGGACGACCCGGACAGCGGCTGAAGCGCTTTTTACCGAGTACAGCCGTCCGCTGTATGAAAACTATGGGCTTTTTTTCATTGAGGATACAGGGACTCCTTTTGAAAAAGTGATCTCCCGGTATGCCGGTGACACGATGGAAGGGGCGGGCCGCGGTGACATGGATTTTCTGAGGGGAGAAATCCGGCAGATAGAAGTGACGGATAAAACATATGCCGGGGATTATGGGGCCGGGCCGCTTCAGAAAGAAATTCGGCAGTATATGATGAGAAGCCTCACGGAAAAACAGTTAGAAAAATTTGTAAAGAGAAGAGAGAAACTGGCTTCTGTGGAAAAAAGAGCGGAGGAGATTGAAGAGCTGGTGGAGGAAGAAAAAAAGGAGGGTGAACTGGACAGACAGCTTCTCGAACTGATGAAGATGATTGATGGGATTTCCATAAAAAATGGGAAAATATCCTGTGGAAAAGTCTTTGTTAAAATGTTTGTGACAGGAGAGAAAAAGGGGCAGGATTTTGGGGTCACACAGGCGTGTGTCTGGAAGAAAATGAAAAAGCGTCTGGATGATACGCCTGTGAAGTGGGAAAAGCTTGATCCCGGCAAGTTTAAGAAGCGCGTGGAGGATGTTCTCAAACTGACGAAGAGTGCGGAAAAGAAGGCGGAGCAGCTGAGGCAGGCTTACGGGAGTATGACGGGACAGTCCGAATTTGCAGACCACCGGGAGAAAGCAATGAAATTGCTGAACAGCATGTCGGCACTTAGAGTAAATGAAAAGATTTTACAGGAGAGCTCGCGGATTCTGGGCGGCACACTCACGGAGGAATCGAGGGAACAGTTAAAAGTTCTGTGGAAGGATTATGACACAAAGAGCATTGCCTTTGATTATACAGGGGTGAGCGAGAAGGGAGGTGCAGAGAATCCGCTGGATTCTCTGGGAGCTGGCTGGGGCAATGGTATTTTGAATCTGGTCTGCTCAGATGTGAAAAATATTTCTGGTGCCTGTGTGGACAGCCCGGACCACTATGCAAAATTCTACAGAGAAGAAGATACGGAATCGGAGGACTGTGGCAAAAAAGTGGATGCTTTTGCCGATGACCAGTCGGTCTCCCTGTCCGGGGCGATGGGAAATATGGGTATTTACGGCATGGATGAATTTTGTCTTGACACGTATATTTCTGAGAAATTTGGGAGTTATGTCAAAAAGCTGCAAAAGGAAAAAACATGGAAAAAGGCGTTGGCGTATCCGTGCGAGTATATTGTTTCCGGCAGATCGTCTGACAGGGAAAATCTGAAATCTGTACTGGAGCGTATTCTTTTGATCCGTACAGTCGTGAATTTTACTGCTATATATAAGGATGCCGGGAAAAAAGCACAGGCATACGAACTCGCGCTGGCGATCGTGGGTTTTAGCGGTATGGAACCGCTGGTGCGGCTGACCCAGACGCTGATCCTGATCCTGTGGTCGCTGGTGGAGGGCATGGTTGATGTGGCTGGACTGCTACAGGAAAGAAATGTTCCGTTGGCCAAATCCCCTTCCCAGGTACTCACGAATATCGGACAGCTTTTTGCCATTACAAATGCGGCAATCGTCCAGAGGGCAAAAAAGTTCGGAAAAGCCAAAGAGAAATCTTTTGGCTATCAGGAGTATCTGCTTTTGTTTCTGGCTTGTATGAGGCAGAGCACCAGAAGATACCGTGTTATGGACCTCATCCAGTGGGATATGGTGAAAAACGGTTACTCTTATTTTGAGCTGGGAACTTGTGTTTTTTCCATTGATGTCTCAGCGGGTTTTTCCTTTCCCTCTCGGTTTTTTCGCATGGCTGTTATTGAGAAAATGCTGGGGCGGGATGTGCGGGAGATCTCCAGTACATGCAAAATAACACAGAGTTATGTCTGATCCCTGCGGGCCCAAGGCGAAAAAGGGTATTCGATTTATTATTCTATAGAAAGGAAGGAGGAGTTAATCTACAAATGTCACTGAAAAACAAAATAATAGATCAATGTACATTATTACAAAAATATTACCATTTCAGAATACCCTTTTCCGCCTTGGGCCGGAAAAGGGGCTCTATGACAGTGGAAGCAGCGCTGGTACTCCCGGTATTTCTGTTTGCGATGCTGCTGTTCTCGTTTCTCGGTATTCTGATCCGCAATCAGGATGAGGTGCAGTGGGCACTGACGAGAGTGGCGAGGGAGGCATCGGCAGAGTATGGGGCAAGTGAGAGTGAGATGATGAAGAATACATTGTATTATCAGACAAAACTGCGAGCGTATCTCGGAACAAAAGTGCCGACGGCTCATCTGCTGGAATCACGGCTGATCAGGGAAAATGATGAGATTGATTTAATTGTAAATTATCAGATGGAGCTGCCTTTCCGTGTGATAAAAATTGGAAGGTGCCATTTTCGGCAGAGAGTACACACCAGAGCGTTTACGGGAGTGGAGCACAGAGGCGATGCCGGTGGGGGGACGGACTGCATTGTCTATGTGACGCCCACGGGAAGGGTGTATCACAAAAATAAAAACTGCACATATCTGAGGCTGAGTGTCTCGCAGGTAAAATTTGAGGATTTGGAGAGCTTGCGGAACGGAGGCGGGGGAATCTATAAATCATGTGAAAGGTGTGCCAGGGATACAGAGGTTCCCCGGACGGCGAAAGTGTGGATTACCAATTTCGGTGATCGGTATCACACAAGCCGCTCGTGCAGCGGGATTAAGAGAAACATAGAGGAAATCTCTCTGTCTGAGGCGGGGGGACGGATTCCCTGCAGCAAATGCGGGGAGTTTGACGGAGGTTAATGGTTAATGGAATGTCCCGGAATGGAGGATAAAATGGAAAAATGGTTTTTAGTCCTTGTCGCACTTTATCTGGCGGTTATGGCGGTATGGGATATCCGCAGGAAAGAGATTCCGGTTCTGCCAGGTATCGCTGTGTTGTTTGTACTGCTCGGTTTTCAGATTTTTGTCAATCATGCCTGGCTCCACGGATTGTCTGGATTGCTCGTGGGCGGTTTTCTCTGGGTGGCTGGCAGGCTGAGCCGCGGAGGCGTGGGGGAAGGGGATGCACTCGTGTACCTGGTTCTGGGGGCGGCTCTCGGTTTTTTTCAGGCGATGGAAGTGCTGGCTGTCAGCTTGATGTTATCTTCGGTGTTAAGTGGTTTTCTGCTTGTCTTTCGCCGTGTGGGGAGAAAGTATGCGATTCCCTTTATCCCCTTTACTGTGGCAGCATATGGTCTGGTAATGTTGATGTGAGAAGAGAGGGGGGTGTCATGCTCAAAGGTTCTTATACGGTGGAGAGTGTTTTTGTACTGACAATATGTATCTGGGTTATGTTTGCGGTTATGTATGGCGGCATGTATGTGCATGACCGGATAGCCATGGAGACAGTGGTAAATGAAATGGCGTATTCGTGGCTGGCCAGCCCACAGCCAGAGAAGGCCGGCGAGTGGAAGAAGGGAGTGGAAAAAACGCTCAAAAAGAAGCTGTATCTGTTTCGGGTGAAGGAGATAAAAGAAAAAAGAACTCTCCGGTCGGAAAAAATTACAGTTCGGTACTCTCTGCCGGTTTCATGGAAATACATGAAGAAGATATTGGTGGGGGATAAAAAATATCTTACCTATGAGACGGTCCGGGAGATTGTAGAACCGGGGAAGTACATGTGGGATGCGGAAGCGATCAGAGGGGTCACAGGGAAATAGCGGCAGGCTGATATGTGTGGGAGATGTGCCGGAAAGGGGTGAAAGATGTGAAGATGCAGGGGGAAGAAGGAAAGCAGATCATAAGGGAAGAGACAGGGACTTATCTAAAAGTGGAAGGAGGACAGCGGGAAAGTTACAGCGATAAAATGTTTTCGTATCAGGAAATACCGGGGTTTCTTCCCATGGAAATTCGGCGTATCAATGACCGGATGGAATATATATACGATATTTCCGGGAAAATTTCACTGGAAAAATATCTGGCTGAGGGGGATTTTGGCATAAGAGACATAGTGAATATATTTGACCAGATTTTTGATATGGCGGAATTATTGGAGGAATATTTGCTTGACAGCAGGGGAATTGCAGTAAAGAGCGATGTTCTGTTTGTGGACAGAGTGTCCGGCAGTGTCAGTGGTATTTACCGGGATGAAGAGGAACAGGGGATTGTGCCGCGTATCGGCAGGATCCTGGAAGAGATTATGGAAAAAATGGATCAGGATGACAGAGAACTTGTATTTTTTATTTACGGCATGTATAAATTGACAAAGGACAGCGACTGCATGCGTGATACCCTGCGCGATTATCTGCGTGGGTATTCCGGGCAGCCGGAAAATGAAACGGTAGGGCAGGAGCAGGAATACAGGGTTCAAGAAGAGAGAGGCGGGGCAGAGAAACAGGCAGGGGGGAAATTGCAGGGTGTAAAGATAAACGGAACAGTAAAAAAGCCAGAACCGGCAAGGCTTGTGGCCGCTGTTATCGCTGTGTTCTGCGTTATAGTGATCGGTTTTTTGTGGCAGAGAGGATTGTTCCGAAAACCACTTTCGGGGGAGACAGACTGGGTAAAGTTTGTGGGGAGCTGTGCCTTTGCAGGGGTGGCTGCGGGGTATGGGATCTGGAAGACATCACCGCGGAGAGAGGCTCCGTCTAAGGTTAGGTATTATGATGAGGAGAGGGAACAGAAAGGGGTGTGCCTTATCCCGCAGAGCGGCAGCAGTGCTCCGGTTCCCATTCCGCAGTTTCCGTTTTGTCTGGATAAAATTCAGATTCTACAAGAGGCTGGGAATGTGATGGTTTTAGATGAGGAATCTTCCCAGGGGACATACCACAATGAGAAAAGACTTGTGCCGTGGCAGAAGACACCGATGCGGGACGGCGATATTCTCCGTTTTTCGGGGAAATCCTATGTGGTGGAAATTACAGATTTTCATATATAGGAAGAGTATGCGAAATATCACAGATCCGGGCCGGGATATGACATATGGGCCACAAATTGTTTTTGAAAAGTGGTATTATCTGCGAGATTTACTGTTTGGACGGGGGGCAGTTTAATCTCAGGGAATCCGGATGTGGCCAGGAGATACAGTCCTTTTAGGCAGGTATTTCCCATGGGGGAGATCCGTTCCCGGGGAATGGCGGAGAACATGCCAAGTGTCTGGCAGTCCGCCGGATCCAGGTAAAACCCGAAACCGCCGCCGAGGTATACATTTGAGATTTCCTGCGGGGAGATGTGCGCCTGTTCTGTCAGCGTATCAATCCCGGCGGCAATGGCGGCGATGGAGAGCTGTAGTGCCCGCAGATCTTCGGCGGTAAAGGTGAGGGGGGAACCGTCTGTCCGGCGGCCGAGCAGAATGCCGGATGACGGAAAGTGCTCATTTAATATCCCATCGGAATTCATATAGCCGTGGCGGAGCAGCTCCGCGCAAAGAGAGACGGCGCCGGAGCCGCATATTCCGACGGGGAGTTTGTTGTCGATGGTTGTCAGTGCCGGGCGGAGTTTTTTCAGTTTTACATGGCTGACAGCGCCCGGAACTGCCGGGCAGCCGCAGGAGATTCCATTTCCCTCAAAGGCAGGGCCGGCGGCG
This sequence comes from uncultured Lachnospiraceae bacterium, assembly GCA_947631755.1. Classification (GTDB taxonomy): domain Bacteria; phylum Bacillota; class Clostridia; order Lachnospirales; family Lachnospiraceae; genus Eubacterium_F. Next base: position 5,903 of record CANRMO010000082.1, read on the forward strand.
GTCGCCGCGGCGTACCATGTGGAGCCGTGCCGCAGAACCATCTCCCCGTTTGTGCCGAGATCAATGAGCAGGGAAGTTTCTTTCCCGGTGTCCATTGAGCAGGCAAAGAGGCCGGATGTGATATCCCCGCCGATAAAGGCAGAGATCCAGGGGAGGATATGGATCTGGCAGCCGCGGTATACAAAAGGGAGGGGGGAGGCCTCCTGGATTTTAAAGGGACTGGCGGCGAGGGGACGGCAGTTATAGCCCATGAGAAGATGAATCATGGCGGTGTTACCGGCGATCAGGCAGTGCCGGATATCACCTGTCTCCTGGCCGTTTTGACGGCAGAGTTTTTCTGCCTCTGTCCGAAGCGCGGATATAAGTGCCTGTTGCAGAGCACCACTCTTACCCTGAATAGATGACTGTATGCGGGAGATGACGTCTGCGCCGTAGGATTTCTGAGGATTGCCAAACACGGCGGTACGCCGCAGATCGCCGGATATGCAGTCGATGAGAGCCAGGGCGATGGTTGTTGTTCCGATGTCGGCCAGCAGGGTATCCGCTGTTCCGGGCACGGAGGGCATCTGCTCTAAAGAGATGCCGCGGAGGGAAGAGATGGTATCCGGGAGTGTAACCGTGATCGGTTCTTTGGGAACCATGCAGCAGTCAAATGCGTACTGTTTACCGTTGCAGCGGCGGGAGCCCCTGCAGTTACAGGGCAGGGAATATCCCATCTGCTGCAGGAGAGAGGGGATTGTTTTTGTGTTTTTTTCGTCTGCCTCTACAGTAACCGTCATAGTGGAGTTCCTCCTGAGGATTTATCAACAACCTTTTTTGATCATTCGGGTAATGAAAGTAATTCCCGGTCTCATTGACCAACTGTACAGTTTATGTTATCATAAAATTAGTTTTTACTTTTCGGAAACTTTTGTATCATAATAGCATAATTTTTCGTGATATGCAAAAAATGGCACATAGGGGGCGGCGATGAGAGAGAAGAGTAAACTTCCCATTGTGACAGTTATTCTGGTGGGCATAAATGTTCTTATGTATGTGTATGCAGAATGTAAAGGGTCAAGTTATGACGCGGATCTCATGCTGGAGCTCGGGGCGTCTTATGAGCCGCTGATTCTGGAGCAGCATGAGTATTACCGGCTGATCACCCATTTCTTTCTGCATTTTGGCTTTGAACATCTTGCAAACAATATGTTTTCTCTCCTTGTGCTCGGATATACACTGGAGAGAGTGATGGGGCCGGTGAGGTATGGTGTTTTATATTTTCTGTCCGGAATTCTTGCAGGACTCACGTCAATCGTTTATAATGTATATATCAGTGGCGGATACGCGGTCTCGTGTGGGGCGTCCGGTGCAGTTTACGGACTTACGGGAGCACTGCTGATTTTACTGATTTTTGGCAGCAGGGGACGAAAGAGCACGGAATTGGTGCGTTATCTGTTATATATCGGGCTGAGTATTTACAGTGGAGCCATGGATCCGAGTATTGATAATGCCGCTCATGTCGGCGGTTTTGTATTTGGCGCTCTGATATGTCTGATTATGTACAAAGTGAGGCGGATGGAGGTTACTTATGAGAGTTAATATTTATTATGGCGGGCGCGGTCTGGTGGATGACCCGACATTATTTGTGCTCGAGAAGATGGAGAAAGTTCTGGATGAGCTGCGCGTGGTGGTTGAGCGGTATAATCTTTACGAAGAGAAGAGCAGTATTATGGTGCTGCCAAAAACACTGAAAGAGGCGGACGGCGTAATCCTGGCCGCTTCGGTTGAGTGGATTGGGATTGGCGGGTTTTTGCAGCAATTTCTGGATGCCTGCTGGCTTTACGGTGACAAGGAAAATCTTGCCCGCATTTATATGATGCCGGTAGCTATGGCTACGACTTATGGGGAGAGAGAGGTGGAGTGCTTTCTTATCCGGGCATGGGAGATGCTGGGCGGGATTCCCAGCGAGGGGTTGTGCGCATATGTGGAAAATCATGTAGATTTTGAGACAAATGCGGAATATAATTTACTGATTGAAAAGCGGACGGAGAATTTTTACCGGATGATCTCAAAAAAGACAGCTGCCTTCCCAAACAGTAACATGCAGATTAAGAAATCGGTGCTGAAAGGGAGCACACTGTCGCTGACGCCAAAGGAGAGTGAACAGCTGTCCACTTATGTATCCAATGACAATTATGTCAAAAAACAGAAAGAGGACATTGAGGAACTGGCAAATTTGTTTTCCGGAATGTTAGGGGGGAATGATGAGTCAGATGATTATGTGAATAAACTGAAAGATAATTTCTATCCGATGGATGACATGAATGCGATCTTTCAGATTGATCTGGTGGATGAGAACTCCTCTATTATTCTTGATATCCGGGAGGATCAGCTCAACTGCTACCGGGGGACAGTGGAGCGGGCGGATGTGACTGCGAAAGTGAAGTCGCAGGTGTTCTCAGATATTGTCAACGGCGTAAAATCTTTTCAGGGGGCATTTATGTCCGGGGATCTGTCAGCGCAGGGAAACTTTAAGATCCTTCGGAATTTTGACACTATTTTCCGCTTTTAGCGGCATGGCAGAAAGTGAGGATAAAAATGAGCGAGACAAATTGTATCTTTTGTAAAATTCTGGCGGGGGAGATTCCGTCAACGGCGGTGTATGAGGATGATTCTTTCCGGGCAATCCTGGATGTCAATCCTGCGGCGAGGGGGCATGTGATCATTATAACGAAAAAACATGCCGCAAATATTTTTGAGCTGCCGGAGGAGGACGCCTCAAAAATATTTGTTGTGGCAAAAAAAATCGCCACTGCGGTAAAAAAAGCATATAACTGTGACGGTGTGAATATCGTGCAAAATAATGGTGAGGCTGCCGGGCAGACGGTGTTCCATGTCCATGTACATGTGATTCCGCGCTTTCAAAATGACACAGTAAATATTAAATGGAAACAGGGCGATATGCCGGAGGACATGGAGGCGGTCGCGGAAGAGATCAAGGCATATTTGTAAGGGGGGATTATTGATTGAAGCGGATTATTTTGACAGGCGGTGGGACAGCAGGCCACGTTACGCCGAATATCGCACTGATCCCCGAACTGCAGAAACGCGGTTTTGAGATCCATTATATCGGTTCTAAGACTGGGATTGAGAAGGAGCTGATCAGCAATTTTGATATTCCGTACTATGGCATTTCTTCCGGGAAACTCCGCCGGTACTTTGACGTGAAAAATTTTACAGATCCCTTTCGCATCATAAAGGGCTATGCTGAGGCGGATAAGATTATAAAAAAAATAAAGCCCTCGGTAGTATTTTCTAAGGGTGGCTTTGTGACAGTTCCGGTTGTGAAAGCGGCAAAACGCCGCCATGTGCCATGTGTTCTGCATGAGTCGGACATCTCGCCCGGCCTTGCAAACCGTCTCTGTATTCCGTCAGCCACGGCGATTTGTGCGAATTTCCCAGAGACATTAGAGCATCTGCCGGAGGAGAAGGCTCATCTGACAGGTTCTCCCATCCGCAGTGAATTGTTTTCCGGGAACCGCTTAAAGGGACTTGATTTTTGCAATTTGTCGGCGGAAAAGCCAGTGATACTTGTGATTGGCGGAAGTCTCGGATCGGTGCGCGTCAATGAGGCGGTGAGGGCAATCCTGCCACAGCTTTTGGAAAAATATCAGGTCATCCATCTGTGCGGCAAGGGGAAGATCGATGAGACGCTACAGGGGACAGACGGTTATGTGCAGTTTGAGTATATCCAGAAAGAGCTGTGTGATCTTCTGGGAGCGGCAGATTTTGTTATTTCCCGTGCCGGAGCCAATGCGATCTGTGAGCTTCTGGCTCTCCACAAGCCGAATATCTTGATACCTCTCTCGCTGGAGGCAAGCCGTGGTGACCAGATTTTAAATGCGGACTCTTTTGAAAAACAGGGCTTCAGTTATGTGATACGGGAAGAAGACCTGACGAGTGAGGGGCTTCTGGAGGCAGTCCGCTATGTGGATGAAAGGAAACAGATGTATAAAGATGCGATGGCGGCAAGCAACCAGCAGGACGCAGTTGTCCGGGTGGCGGATGTGATCGAAAAAGCAGCGGCCCCGTCAGATGAAGAAGAATAGAGAAAAGATTTGTCGAATAAATGAGAACGATTTTTTGAAAAGAGGGACAAGCCGGGTATCCAGCGTGTCCCTCTGCTGTTATACTGGATTTTAGTATAAAGGAAAGGAAGGAATCTGGTATGACAGAATTTATGCAACATTACGGGGCGGTGTATGTGACTCTTGGATTGTGCGGTCTTGGGGTTCTGGCCGGCGGGGTGCTCTGCTGTACATATAAGAGGCTG
>CANRMO010000083.1 GCA_947631755.1 uncultured Lachnospiraceae bacterium
GAGATCTGCCGCAGGGCAGAGGAACAGTTTGCGGACAGGGAGGGGGGCGGGTATTTCCTGTACGGCAAGAGAAACAGCCCTCTGATCACGAGGCCGAAAGAGACGTATGACGGGGCCGTCCCCAGTGGCAATTCTGTTATGGCTTATTGTCTTGTGAGGTTATACCAGCTGACCGGGGAGGAGTGGTTTCAGAAAAAGGCGGAGAGGCAGATCGCTTATCTGTCTGCCTGCTCCGCCGATGTTCCCTCCGGCCACAGTATGTTTTTGTTGTCGCTTCTTTTTTATCTGTCACCGCCGCCCCGCATCACAGTCGTACTGTCCGGGAAGGAGAGTGAGAGTGAGATCCGCGGGAAGCTGCCGCTGTATGCGGATCTCACGATCCTTCCCCGGGAAGAGAAAGGCTGCCGGCTGCTCCGCGGTGAGACAACTTACTATGTCTGCCGGGATAACGTGTGCCTGCCTCCGTCTAATGAGTTGTGATCATATGCCACCTGCCTGATAGTGTTCGTATTTTATCTTTCCGATAAGGAAAAAGACAACACTTAAAAAGAGATAGGAAAACGGTGCGAACTGCCAGTTTGTCAGATGGATGCCCGGCAGGGAGACAAGGCGTGGATCCAGCAGCCCCTCGTTTAAGTTTACGAGATTGATGGGGATATAATTCCAGATCTGGGAGAGGGCGCGGAGGGAGTGTGGAATTACGAAAAGCCTTGAGATAAACAGTCCGGCCAGTATGGCAGCCATTGTCAGAAGACTGCTGGAGAACAGCTCGGAGAGAGTCATGGCCAGAAAGCTGGTCATGATGGCAGACAGAAATTCCAACAGGATGAGGATGCCGAGAGTCTGGCCGAGGGTGAGGGGATAGGAGTACCAGCCAGCGAGCTGCCATACCATGGCATCCGCTCCGTATGGCCCGTATAAGATCCGGTCTGCCAGCACTGTGAAAAGAGTGAAAAACAGAGTGGCGGCAAAGGTAACTATGCTGCCGGCCAGCACTTTGGCATAGTATAGCCTGTTTTTCCCGGATTTTGTACAGAGAATGATCTGGTCTGTCTTCCGGGCGTGCTCCTCGGTAAATATGCGGCTGACAGTGATAGAGATGAGAAAACAGGTCATTAAAAGCGCCATATAGATGCAACTGGGATTTTCGTAAAAGCCGCAGTAGCGAAGGACAAATGGCTTTTCAAGTGCAGCATCTTTTTTTGCCCAGTAAGCTTTTTCACTGTCGGTCAGACGGTAATCTTTTGCTGTCTCGGCGATGAGGTTTCCGCGCTGGCGGTACAGATCCTCCTCTGTCAGATTTTTTATGAGGGAAGGATCTGTGATACCGGTCATTCTGGTGATGGCATATTCCGCCAGTTTGTAGCGCTCCATGTCGCGGTTGTAGTCTTCGAAAGATATATCCTCTTTTTCATCGAGTGAGGCATACCATTCTCTCATTTCTTTTAGCAGTGAATCATCCAGTTTCCTGCCAGAGAGGGCAAGGCAGTTTTTTTCTGTCCTTGCCATGTAGTCCCGGTAGGGTTCGGTAAAGGAGTTTTCGATTTCCTGCCCGTTTTCATCCACCGAAGTGGAGGAGGATGTGATGTCACCTGGCGGCCCCCAGGTGAAAAACAGCTGTACGCAGTAAAACAGGGTTAACAGGGCGAATGTAATCCATGTGCTTTTGCGGATTAGTATCTTTTTTAATTCGTATTTGGTGAGTGTAAGAAAATTCATGAAAATCCCTCCGTCATTCTTTATATTGTGTGGTTCAACCCCCTGAAGTTTATTCATCAAAAAACCGGAGATAAAATTCTTCCAGGTTCACAGGTACTTCTTCGCGGCGGCTCTGGTGGACAAACTGCCCGTCTTTCATGATCAGTATATATCCCGCAATCTTATCTACGTCGGAGACGATGTGGGTGGAGAGGATTATTATTGTGTCTTGTCCCAGTTTTTCAAGAAAGTTGCGGAAACGGACCCGTTCTTTTGGATCCAGGCCTGCGGTGGGCTCATCCAGGATCAGTATTTTGGGGTCATTTAACAGAGCCTGGGCGATGCCGAGTCGTTGTTTCATGCCGCCGGAATATGTCTTTATTTTTTTGCCTGCCTCCTTTTCCAGAGAGACGAAATGGAGGAGTTCCTCTGCTTTTTTTTGCGCATGATGTTTTGTTAGGCCTTTCAGCGAGGCCAGGTACAGAAGAAAATCCCGGCCGGAAAAGTTGGGATAGTAGCCGAAATCCTGCGGCAGATAGCCGAGGCCCGCCCGGTATTCCTCAGCCGTGGCGGGAATCCCGTCAAGGGAAACTTCTCCGCTGGTGGGGGTGAGGATCCCACAGATCATCCGCATGAGAGTGGTCTTTCCGGCCCCGTTTGCTCCGAGAAGGCCGTAAATGCCCTCTTTAAACCGGGCCGATACGCGGTCCACCGCTATTTTGTTTTTGTATTGTTTTGTCAGTCTGTCTAAAACCAGTTCCATAATAATCTCCATTCCTTCCGTTTTAGTGTTTTTAAAACTCTTTACAGGTTTCGGCCCACCGGACCATCTTTCTGCTCTCTGTGAGGACCATGCAGAAAAACGCGGCCGCTGCCAGAATCCAGAGTGTAATATACCGGTCCTGGAAGAGCCACCGGAAAATGTTTGTGCCGAGTCTGGTCAGCGCACAGACCGATGCTGCGAGGCCGGCGCAGCAATAGACGGACTCTTTCCCTGGCAGTTTCCGCACGGTTACAAAGCAGCCATAGGCTGTCAGAAGCAGTAAAAGTTTCTGTCGGAGAGGAAAGCTGCCAGGAAGGCGAGGAAGAGGTTCTCAATCCCCAGGATCCCCATGCGTGCCAGGAGAACGCTCTTCAGCGAGAAGCGGGACACAGCCTCCAGTTCCTCCATGCCGTGCAGGACGGAGCGCGTGCTCTCTGTCGCGACAGTGACTGCGAGAAATGGCATGAGCGCCAGGGTGGCGGGCAGCAGTTCGCTCCTGTGGAACAGGTAGAGATACAGGATCACCATAAGCAGAAAGATAACGGGCAGCCTCGCCCATTTGGAGATGTAAAAATACTGCTGGCACAGAATCTGTCCCATGTTCACGGGACGGATGGGCAATTGTCTGAGAAATGCCCTCTTTCTTTCTGGCTCCGGCGCATTAAACAGCCGCGTCAGTTGTTCCGGATCTATCTTTTTCATCAGAAATCCTCCTCTCCAGCTTTTTTAATACTTTTTTTGTGTCCCGGTAAATGGCATATCTGGATCTGCCGTAAAGGTGAGCCAGATCCGCCACAGATACGCCATTTACATAGCGAAGGAGCACGAGTTCCCGCTCTTCTTCTGTCAGTTCATGCAGTGCCTGGCGCAGTAAAATGGAATCGATCACGCTGTCTTCCGGATCTTCCCCCGGCAGCTCCTCCGGGAGAGATTCCATTTTCCTTTTCCGCCTCTCGTCGGCACATAGGTTTCTGGCGATCGTGTACAAAAGAGCCAGCGGCCTGCCTTTGTCCTGGTAGCTGTCGTATTCGAGAAATTTAAGGAATGTCTCCTGGGTGATGTCCTCCGCTGTCTGGAGATGGCGGATGCGGTAGTAGCAATAGCGGTATATTTTATCGTATTGTTCTTCCAGTTCCAATGTCCGGTTCCTCCCCTCTGTTGTGTTTAACGGATGAAAACAGAAAATGTGCGCACTTTTTTTTATTTTATAAAAAAGAAAGCATTTATACAATATCCTGCGGTCCCGGCAAAGTGATAACAGCGCAAAAACCTTTTAAAAAACCGAAAATAGTTGTTGATAATCTTGTCTAAAAGCGTTACAATTATACTCGGATAAAATTTGAGTTTTACATATAAAACTTTGTAAGAATTATTAATTAGAAAGTGGAGGACTGCAAATGAGTAACTCAGCTAAAATGTCGGCCAGACAGCGCATTGATGCCCTGGTTGACGCGAACAGTTTTGTAGAGATCGGCGGGTTGGTCACAAAGAGAAACACGGATTTCAATATGCAGGAGAAATCTGTGCCGGCGGACGGCGTGATCACCGGATACGGCATTGTGGGTTCGGATCTGGTCTATGTCTACAGCCAGGATGTGTCTGCCATGAACGGTTCCATCGGTGAGATGAACGCAAAAAAGATTGCATCTCTGTATGAGATGGCAGTGAAGGCGGGTGCACCGGTGATCGGACTGATCGACTGTGCCGGCATCCGTGTCCAGGAGGCGATGGATGCACTGGCAGGATTTGGCGAGATTTATATGGCGAAAGTAAAGGCGTCCGGCGTCATTCCTCAGATCAGCGCAATTCTTGGTTCCTGCGGCGGCGGCGTCGCAATCTCTGCTCAATTAAGTGATATCACACTGATGGATGCCGGGAATGGCAGCCTGTTTGTGAATTCCCCGAACGCTCTCGACGGAAACCATATCGGGAAACTGGATTCTTCATCCTCTGATTTTCAGGCAGAGGCTGGAAATGTTGATATTGTGTGCGGCAGCGAAAAAGAGGTAATCTCCCAGATCCGGAAACTCATCGGTATGCTCCCTGCCAATTCGGCGATAGCTGCGGCGGAGGATCCCGGCGATGACCTCAACCGGCTGCTCACCGGGTTTGAGGGGTATGCCACGGACGCAAAGGCTGCTCTCAAGCAGATTGCAGATGGCACAGATTTTGTTGAGCTGAAAGCAGAGTACGGCAAAGAAATGGTGGTCGGCCTGATGAAACTGGCGGGAGTGACTGTGGGCGCAGTTGCCAATTCGACGGAGGGCGTGCTCTCCACGGCAGGATGTGACAAAGCGGAGCAGTTTGTGTACTTCTGTGATTCATTTGGCCTGCCGGTCATTACACTGACCAATGCGAAATCTTATGCCTCCGGCGTGGAGGAGGAGAAGTCAGTGGCACGGGCCGTTGCGGGGCTTACTTATGCGTTTGCCAGTGCGGATGTGCCAAAGATCAATCTGATCACGGGAGAGGCATACGGAAGCGCTTATGTGGCCATGAACTCAAAACATATCGGTGCGGATTATGTTCTGGCGCTTGAGAGTGCCCATGTCGGTGTGATGGACGCCACATCTGCCGCGAGAGTTATGTGCGAAGATGGCGGTGCCGATGCGCTGAAAGAGAGGGCTAAAGAGTATGATGCGCTCCAGTCCGGTGCGGATGCGGCTGCGAGAAGAGGGTATGTAGATAATGTGATCGCGGGAGAGACTGTGCGCAAGCATCTGATCTACGCCCTGCAGATGTTTGGAATGAGGTGATGAGATGCTGATTTTGTTACAGGATACGACAGCAGAGGTCACAATCCCGGAGGCACTTTTGCACACTTGTATTTCTATGGCGATTGTGTTTGCCGTGCTGATCCTCATTTCGTTTATTATTTATTTGTTGAAATTTATACCGGCTCTTTTTGCAGCGAAAGAGATGAAGAAAAATATGCCGGCGCCGCAGGGCAGAGAAGAAGCGGAAAAGAGCGCTGCCACAGGCGCGGCGGTGTCTGCTCCAGGTGTGGCGGCAGGGTCACCGGAGGAGGGAGGCCCACAGATCATAGCAGTGATCGCTGCGGCCATTGCTGCGCAGATGTCGGAGGAGACAGGTGCCCCGGTGGCGCCGGACGGCCTTGTGATCCGATCCATCAGAAGACGATGAGGCTGTGAACTTTGAGAAATAAAATGATTGATTAATACAAGGAGGACATAACTCATGAAAAGTTATACAATTACAGTAAATGGAACCGTATATGATGTGACGGTTGAAGAAAAGGGGGCGGGAAGTGAGATTCCGGCAGCTCCGGTAACTCCTGCTCCGGCTCCGGCAGTGTCGGCTCCGGCCCCGGCAGCTAAAGCTTCTTCTGGCAGTGCCGGTTCAGTGGAAATTTCTGCGCCGATGCCCGGCAAGATCCTGGCTGTTAAAGCCCAGGTAGGACAGAGTGTCAAAAAGGGTGAGGTGATTCTCCTCTTAGAAGCGATGAAGATGGAAAATGAAGTGGTCGCTCCGCAGGATGGCAAGATTGCCAGTGTTAACGTGAATGAAGGTGCGATGGTAGAGTCCGGTGAAGTTCTTGCCACAATGGACTGATCCGCTCGGCAGTTATTTCCCGGAGGGCAGGAACCATGTGTTCCGCGTATTACATAAAAATGGAGGATTAAGATGGAAGTACTACAAAATCTTGTTCATCAGACCGCATTCCTCAATGGTTCTATGGATTGGCGCAGCTATGTCATGATCGGGGTCGCTTTTCTGTTTTTGTATCTGGCGATCAAAAAGGGATATGAGCCGCTTCTTCTTGTTCCGATTGCGTTTGGTATGCTTCTGGTAAACATTTATCCGAGTATTATTGAAGAGGGAGGGCTCCTGCACTATTTCTATATGTTAGATGAATGGAGCATCCTGCCGTCGCTGATATTTCTCGGCGTCGGGGCCATGACGGATTTTGGCCCCCTCATAGCAAACCCGAAAAGCTTTCTTCTGGGTGCAGCGGCGCAGTTCGGTATTTTTTCCGCCTATCTGCTGGCCATTGTCATGGGATTCAACGGCAAGGCGGCCGCGGCGATCTCGATCATCGGCGGGGCGGACGGGCCGACTTCGATTTTCCTTGCCGGAAAACTGGGGCAGGGCAATCTGATGGGTTCAATCGCTGTGGCGGCATATTCCTATATGTCCCTTGTCCCGATCATCCAGCCGCCAATCATGAAAGCACTGACGACGAAAAAAGAGCGTGCGATCAAAATGGAGCAGCTCCGCCCGGTTTCCAAACTGGAGCGCATCCTTTTCCCGATCGTTGTCACGACCGTTGTCTGCCTCCTTCTCCCGAGCACAGCTCCTCTGATCGGTATGCTGATGCTTGGCAATCTGTTTAAAGAGTGCGGTGTGGTAAAACAGCTGTCAGAGACAGCATCCAACGCTCTTATGTATATTGTAGTTATCTTGCTCGGCACCTCAGTGGGAGCCATGACGAGCGGCGAGAAATTCCTTGTTATGGATACGGTTAAGATCGTGATACTTGGCCTGGTAGCATTTGCTGTCGGGACTGCAGTGGGCGTGCTGTTTGGAAAGCTGATGTGTATTGTGACGAAAGGCAAGGTGAACCCGCTGATCGGTTCTGCCGGAGTCTCCGCTGTTCCGATGGCGGCCCGCGTCTCCCAGAAAGTGGGGTCAGAGGCTGATCCGACAAACTTTCTTCTGATGCATGCGATGGGGCCGAATGTGGCCGGAGTTATTGGCACGGCAGTCGCGGCCGGTGTATTCATGGCAATTTTTAATGTCTGATATATATTTAGGAGATATAGTGAGAGATAAAAAGATTTTTTACTCACAGGTTTGTGTCTGTGCGTTGCCGGACGGCAGGCCTGATGGACAAAAAGCAACGCAGAAATGAGGGGAAATATGTCAGAACAAGTGAAAAAGCCGATCAAGATTACGGAGACGATCCTGAGGGATGCTCACCAGTCTCTGATCGCAACCCGTATGACAACAGAACAGATGTTGCCGATTATTGATAAAATGGACCAGGTTGGATATCACGCTGTGGAGTGCTGGGGCGGCGCGACATTTGATGCGTCCCTGCGTTTTCTGAAGGAGGATCCGTGGGAGAGGCTCCGCAAACTGAGGAGAGGATTTAAAAATACAAAGCTCCAGATGTTGTTCCGCGGGCAGAATATTCTCGGATACAATCATTACGCAGACGATGTGGTGGAATATTTTGTGCAGAAATCCATTGCCAACGGAATTGACATTATCCGGATCTTCGACTGCCTCAACGACCTCCGCAATCTGGAGACTGCGGTAAAGGCGGCGAATAAGGAAAATGGGCATGCGCAGATCGCTCTTTCCTACACTCTCGGAGATGCCTATACACTGGATTACTGGAAGAATATCGCAAAAGAGATTGAGGATATGGGGGCGAAATCTCTCTGCATCAAGGACATGGCAGGACTGCTTACGCCGTACAAGGCGACAGAGCTTGTCACCGCACTGAAAAAATCGGTGAGCATCCCCATTGATCTCCACACCCATTACACATCGGGTGTTGCCGCTATGACTTATATGAAAGCGGTGGAGGCCGGATGCGATATTATTGATACAGCGATGAGTCCTTTTGCGCTGGGTACGAGCCAGCCCGCCACTGAGGTTATGGTGGAGACATTCCGGGGCACGCCTTTTGATACGGGCCTGGATCAGAATCTGCTGGCAGAGATCGCGGATTACTTCCGCCCAATGCGCGAGGAGGCGCTGGACAGCGGTCTGATGAATACGAAAGTTCTCGGTGTGAATATCAACACTCTCCGTTACCAGGTTCCGGGCGGCATGCTCTCCAATCTGGTATCCCAGCTCAAGGAGATGGGACAGGAGGACAAATATGAAAAAGTGCTGGAAGAAGTGCCGAGGGTGAGAAAAGATTTTGGAGAGCCGCCATTAGTTACGCCATCTTCCCAGATCGTCGGAACACAGGCTGTGCTGAACGTGGTTGCCGGTGAGAGATATAAGATGGTGACAAAGGAATCCAAGAAGCTGCTCTCCGGAGAATTTGGCAGGACGGTCAAGCCTTTTGACCCAGAGGTGCAGAAAAAATGCATCGGTGATGTAGAACCGATCACCTGCCGGCCGGCGGATCTCATAGAGCCGCAGCTTGAGAAGATGGAAGCGGATATATCCCAGTGGAAACAGCAGGATGAGGATGTACTGTCCTATGCACTGTTCCCGCAGGTTGCCGTGGATTTCTTCAAGTACCGCGAGACGCAGAGGACAAAGATAGATTCCACGCTGGCAGATAAAGAAAATCAGGTATACCCTGTGTAGCCAGATCTAAGTACAGCGGATATTGAGTTCAGAGAACTGTGATATACGCTGTACTTTCAACAATTAAAGGAGTAGTGCTCATGAAGAGACCAGTCATTCTTGTCATCGATAATAATAAGGAGGAACGGGAGAAATTAAATACGGTGCTGGGGGATAAGTATGAGGTCTTTAACGAACCGGTCGATGCGCACATTCAGACTTTTCGCGACATCTGTCCGAGCATTATATTGCTGGAGGAGAGCGAAGAGGGATTTCCCACTCTCAAAAAGATCAAAGAGGATGATATGCTGGGGGATGTGCCGGTTGTGATCATACTGGATGAGATCTGTCCCGGAGGCGGTGTGGACGGCCTGAAGGCTGGGGCCAGTGAACTCATCCTGCGGCCTCTGGCGGATGATGTTGTAAAGCTGAGGGTGGACCGCATGGTGGAGATGGAGAATCTCAAAAAGGGGCTGGAGATTGAGCAGGAGAAAAAGGAGGACCAGATCAACGAGTTTTCCAATCAGTCTTTTATGACAATCGCCCACACGATTGATGCAAAAGACCGCTTTTCCAAGGGGCAGTCCGTCCGCGTTGCTCTGTGCTGCCGGGAGATCGCTTACCGTCTGGGATGGGGGGAGAAGGATGTTTCAGATTTGTACAACATCGCGCTCATCCATGATATCGGAAATGTGGCGGTGGAGGATGCAATCCTAAATAAGACAACGCCACTGACCACGGAGGAATACAACACGGTAAAACAGCATACGGTGCTGGGTGAGCAAATTGTGAAGAACACGCATCTGATCCCCGGGGTGGAAGAGGGAATCCGCTATCACCACGAGAGGTATGACGGCAATGGTTATGACGGGCTGAGGGGAGATAAGATTCCGGAAGTCGCCCGGATCATCGCAGTGGCCGATGCCTATATTGCGATGGCATCCAAGCGCCCTTACCGTGAGCCGCTGACAAAGGAAGAGATCGTCCAGGAGCTTTTGAGGGGGCGCGGGAGCCAGTTTGACCCGGTCATCGTGGATGTGCTGCTGGGAATGATCGCGGATGGTGTTGAAATTGATGTGACAATGGCGAAAGAGAATGTAAACGCGGATGAAAAGGGCATCGGAGAGATGGGAGCACTGTTGCGCCATGTCTTTACGGAGTCCGTTCAGGAATCCCAGAGCGAGCTGGAGAAAGATTCGCTGACTGGTTTTCTGACCCGCCAGTATTTTGAGGGTAAGATCCACAACTATCTGAAAGGGAAAAATGCCCGCGGAACATTTTTTATGATGGATCTTGACAATTTTAAAAATATAAATGACACCTATGGCCATGCGGTGGGGGATACACTCATGGAATTTGTCGATATCATTAAGAAGAATGTGAGGGAACA
>CANRMO010000084.1 GCA_947631755.1 uncultured Lachnospiraceae bacterium
TTGCGAGAGCCATTTACAAAGAGGCGCCCTTTGTTTTGCTGGATGAGCCGACGGCTGCGCTGGATCCCCTTGCCGAGTATGAGATTTACAGCAATTTTGACCGCATCATAGGAACAAAGACGGCTGTTTATATCTCCCACCGTCTCTCGTCCTGCCGGTTCTGTGAGAAGATTGCAGTGTTCCACGAGGGGCGGCTGGTGCAGATGGGTGATCACGATACGCTGGTGGCGGACCGTGAGGGGAAATATTATGAGATGTGGAGCGCTCAGGCTCAGTACTATCAGTGAGACAGGGGAGATCATCCCCCCTGCTTTAATTCAACTGATAATACAGTCCCCTTTTTGCCATTAGTTCTTCGTGGCTTCCCTCTTCTGCTATGCCTTTATCCTGGATATACAGGATCCGGTCAGCATTGCGTATGGTGGACAGCCGGTGTGCTACGATGAAGGCAGTCTTATCTTTCAGAATTACATCCAGCGCCTGTTTGATCAGGTTTTCTGTTTCCGTGTCGATGGAGCTGGTGGCCTCGTCAAGAATCAGCACAGATGGATTTTTTAAAATGATGCGGGCGAAAGACAAAAGCTGTTTTTCCCCTGCGGAGAGACCGGCTCCCCGCTCTTCGAGCATGTGGTTGTACCCGTCGTGCAGTTTGGAGATGAAGCGGTCGGCAAATATTGTTTTCGCCGCGGCGATACACTCCTCATCTGTGGCGTCCAGCCTGCCGTAGCGGATATTTTCGATAACAGTTCCGCGGAAGATGAAGGGATCCTGCATCAAGACACCGACTTCGTTTCGCAGGGAGTGGAGAGAGGCATCCCGGACATCCACATTATCTACCTGTACGCTGCCCTCTGCCACATCGTAAAAGCGGGTAAGCATATTGATGACCGTGGTTTTTCCTGCCCCTGTCGGGCCCACCAGGGCGATGGTCTCACCGGGTTTTACATGGAGGTCGAAATCTTCAAGAATGTTTACGCCCTCGTCATAAGAGAATGTCACGTGGTTAAAGTCTACTTTGCCAGTGACATTTTTTAATTCTACCGGATTTTCCCTGTCGCAGATATCTACTGGGCAATTGATGGTGTCAAAGACCTGTTCCAGATTGGAGCTCACCTGGGCGAGCTGCTGGATGATAAAGGCGATCTGTGTCAAGGGGCCGCTGAACTGTGTCATGTAGTTTGTGAAAATGACTACGAGGCCGGCATTTAAGTAGCTGTTTCCCTGTAAGATCAAAAACAGGCTCAGTCCGTACAGGCACAGCGAACCGAGATTCCAGAAGATCTCCACGATTGGGGTATTACACTCATTTCGGTACACGATCTTCATCCACTGGGTGAGGCTCAATCCGTGAATATAAGAATAGATTTCCTCACTGCTCTCAGCGTGATTGTAATTCTTTACAATCTTCTCACCCATGATCGTCTCAATCAGAAAGGCAGTCCGGTTGGAAATTTTTGCCCGATGGGCGCCAAAAAGTTTTCGGACGGCATACCGCAGCGCAAAAACGCAGACCATCATAGGGATGACCGCGGCAAAGACAACGCCCGTCAACATCGGGCTCAGGCCCAGCATAAAGAAAGTGACGATCACGATTTTGGCTACATAGGTCAAAAGAAGGATAACAAAGTTTGTAAAAAAGTTTGCCAGGTCATTGATATAATCGGTCACCCGGACAACGATCTTGCCGTCCGGCTTAGAATCAAAGTAATCAAAGGACAGTTCCTGCAGTTTGTAGAAAATATCCTGGCGGATCGTCGCAATAATGTCATGGCCCATTTTTCCCATCAGCAGCTGGTGGATAAAGGTTACAAGGATTTCAACCGCCGCCAGAGCGGCCATGGCAAACACAATGAGAGCCAGGGTCCAGTAGTCATCGGTCACAACGACATTGTTGATAATGGTTCTCAGCAGCAGCGGAGAAACCATAGCTACGATGGAAGAGATTACCATCAGAAAGCACACAAAAATGAAAATTTTTTTATAAGGCAGGATGTAGCCGAGTATTTTCGTGAGCTGCTTTATATCTATTTTGCGCTCAATGACTTCATCCTGAAAATAAGTATTTCTCTTTGCCATGATCACACCTCCTTGTCAGAAAGACTGTCAAAATCAACAACGGATTTCTGCTGGGCCTGCTGGATCCGGTACACATTAGCAAAATGGCCGTCCAGTTCCATCAGTTCGTCAAAAGTGCCGCGCTCCACGATTTTCCCATCCAGCAGATAGAGGATCTCATCGCAGTCAACGACAGAGGACAGGCGGTGGGCAGAGATCAACAGTGTTTTTTTACTGTAATTTTCTTTTATGTCCGCCAGCAGCCGTTTTTCTGTATCCACATCCAGGGCGGAAGTGGAGTCGTCCAGAACGAGGACAGGAGCGTCTTTAAGGAGCGCGCGGGCGATGGAAACACGCTGTTTTTGTCCGCCGGAGATACCGAGTCCCCTCTCCCCGACAATGGTGTCATAGCCCTCTTCTAACTTTGTGATAAAGTTGTGGGCCTGTGCGTGCCGGGCGGCTTTTATGACGGCCTCTTCATCGATCTCCGGGTCGGCATAGGAAATGTTGGAGTCGATGGTGTTGGAGAACAGGAAAACATCCTGGAACACATAAGCGAACTTGCTGCGCAGGGATTTTAGCGTACACTGCCGGATATTTTTTCCATTGATGAGGATTTCTCCCTCCGTTACGTCGTGAATGCGGATCAGTGATTCCAGCAGAGTGCTCTTTCCGCTCCCGGTTCCCCCCACAATGCCGATTTTTTTTCCATAGGGGATATCCAGAGTGATATCGTCCAGTATATTTTTATCGTCCAGTTTTATGGAGGCGTGCCGGAAAGAAATATGGGGCGGCTCTTTTTCTTCGAGCTGCTCTGTTCCGTCCGGGATCCGGCTCTCTGTCTCCATGAAATGCATCATCTTGTAACCGGATACAATTTGCTGCTGCATCTGGAAGATCATATTGTTGATCATAGTGATATAGTTCATGATCTTCATAACGTATTCGGTGCAGGCTACAAGAAATCCCAGGCGGATCTGGCCATTCATGACAAGGACGGCGCTGACGCCGATGCTTCCGATATAGGCAATCTGTTTGATGGAACTGAAAGCTGCCTCAAAGGAGGAGGAAAGTGTTATCTGTTTGATATAGGACTCTCTCAGGCTGTCGTTGGAGGCGTTAAATTTCTCCTTTTCCTTTTCCTCATTGGTGAAAGAGCGCACAAGGCGCACAGCTTCTATATTCTCCTGTACTTTGAGGTTCATATCTGAGTTACATGCCCGGATATTCCGGTAGTTCATCCTTGCCTGCTTTTTGAAGCGCTGAAGCGCAAAGGCAAAGATTGGGATCAGGATGACAGGTATGATCAGAAGGTAGGGACTTATTGTCGCCAGTATAATGATGGTGGTGGCCAGAACAAAAGCACTGTCCAGTATATTCGGGATGATACGGCAGAACAGCTCCTTGTACATGATCGTGTCGGAGTTGATCGTAGTCAGCAGCTCACCAGTGTTGAAGTCAGAAATCGTTGCGCTGTCCAGCTCGATCAGTTTTTTAAATGTGGCCATGCGCAGATCTGTCTCCATGCGCAGCCCCAGTTTCTGATTCCACACATTCTTTATGTAGACAAAGAGCAGCTTTAAGAAGAGCAGGGCGAGAAAAAGCGCCGCCAGATGCCAGAACAGCTCCATTGTGTGGATCTGGCCGTATCTGCCGCTCAGCATAAAGGAAAATAATGTGTCATTGTTTGGTTTTTCGTTTTTAATGATATAATCCACAAACATGGACGTGATTAATGGGAGCAGAAGATCTGCCCCCAAAGCGATAAAACTCATAAGTTGTGTCACAATGGATTTTCCTAGATTCTTTTTCCAGTACTGAAATCCAAATTTTAAAACATCCATTTAAAGAGACCTCATTTCTATTGTTACTTGCGTTCGCAATGCGCCGCCTTATTCTTTGACAGCTAGTGTCGCCGGTGGTTTTGAGAGAATACCGTATACTGGCAGGATACTGATCAGCGAGTGCACGGCATACAGGAAGAGAAGTAAAAGCAGGGCGGACCACCAGGGCAGGTTCATGGCGATTTCCAGGGAGGGAACCGAGCCGATAAATTGTATGACGCCGCAGGTGATCAGTACCGCAGGCAGTGATGTATAGCTTGTCATCAGAACCATTTCCAGTATGAACGCTTTTAGTATGCTGCCCTTCGATATTCCGATCAGACGGTACACGGTGAGCTCCTCACTCCGCGAGGAAGCATTGGACTTAATTGTAAAGTATACCATAATCAGGGAGATAATGGCAATAGCAATCGGGATTAATGTTTTTGCGCCCATGTCCGAGGAGTGGGCTTCCTGGTATTCCCGCACCTGGTCTTTTGCCGGAATTGACAGGTTCAGCTCAAATGTGCGGCCGTAAGTCTGCCCGATTTCATTTAAGAAATCATAGGTCTTCTGTGCGTTCTCACTGTAGATATAGCCGATCTTATTTTCGTACACCATCAGATTCCGGATATCCCTGCAGCCCTGGTCGGACAGTACATAGTCAAAACCGAGGCCGTCGGGGAAAGAACCGGCTACTGTGTAGGTGAAGAGCGCATCGTCACCGAGCACGATTTGTGTCTTGTCCTCGAGAGAATCGTATAATGTCTGGCGGATCAGGATCTCGTCGTCTTTTAATGTCTGTCCCTCGAAAGTCTCTGCCTCAGGATCGTCGACTTTGAGATCTTTTGCGCTGGCCTGCAGCTCCGGTATGCTGGCAATCTTATAACCCTTGGCGCTGATTCCCAGCAGGATATTCTGGCTGACATAAATGTCCGGCTCATTTGTGTCGCTGATGCCGACAACGGTCAACTGTGTGCTAAAGGACGAGATCGCGAGTTTCATTCCGAGATAAGATTCCTCCGTTTTGTGCAGGGAGGCCACAGATGTCCTAGTAGCTGACAGCGTTTTAATAAGACGCCGGTCCATGACAACCTCGGACTGTTTCTCCGGCATCCGGCCGTAGATTAGCTGGTCGGGGGAGAGATGTTCCTTTGATACAAACGAATAGCTGACGATCTGCTGTGTCAGATTGATAAGCTGTTTGTAAACACTTCCCGTCAGATAGATGCTGGCCTGGGGGATAAAGAAGAGATCACCCTGGCTGTTGTCACTGAAATACTCCTCGATCAGATCCATGGCCCGGGTGCGGTCCCCCTGGGAGCGGAGAGAAGTCGTGTTGGAAAAGATCATCTTTGTGTAGTGGGAGTCTGTTGAGACAACCGCGGACTCGTTGATCGTAAAGGTGTTGATAAACTGGGCCATCGTGAGGGAGAGTAACACTGCCGTCGCAAGTAAAATGGTCACGATAAACGCCTGTTTTTTCCCCATGACCTGGATATTTTCCAGCGCCATGCGGGAGATTACCCGGGCTCCCAGATGGGCAGAGCCCTTGCTCTTCATCTTGGGAAGTTCATAGGACAGGTTTTCCACCTCTGACATATCCAGTGACGGGCGCTCTTCATCCAGCATCTGGACACCGTTCTCAATGCCCTCGATCAAAATGTCACAGTCCATGTTGTTCTGTATATATAACTTTCCGTCTTTCCATGCGAAGTTCAGGCTGATCTTCCGGGGTTCCAATCCCCGGGTGTTAAAAATGCGGAACTGCGCGTCCTCATTGGAGAGGGTGGATTCATCCATTTCTTTTAAGTATATATTAGAGTCATCGCTCCTCTCATAAGTGTCCAGAGGGATATTCGGCTCATCCCGCACGATCTGGCCATCACACACTTCGATAATCCGGTCAGCGAAAAAGTTGGCGATTCTCTTCTCGTGTGTGACCAGAAGGACAAGGCATTCTTTGGAAATATTTTTTAAAATACTCATTGTGCGGAGAGTATTCTCTTCATCCAGGTTTCCCGTGGGCTCGTCGGCCAGGATCACATCCGGGGATTTCACCAGGGCCCGGGCGATGGAAACCCTCTGCTGCTGGCCGCCGGATAGCTTGGAGACATGTTTCTTTTTGTATTTTTCCATGCCAAGCATTTTGAGGACGTAATCTACGCGCTCTTCTTTCTCCTCATCCGTCAGCTCGTAGCGGTTCAGCGCAAGCTTGATATTGTAGGAGACGGAATAATCTTTCAGAAGGTAGTAGTTCTGGAATATGTAATCAAAATGATCATTCCGGATTGGCTCCATTACCCTTGGATCGTATTTCTTTACCTCGGTGTCGTTGATCACGATAGAGCCGCTGGCGAAAGTGTCCAGCCCGCCGATTGTGTTCAGAAGAGTTGTCTTGCCGGAACCGCTCTCGCCGAGAATGCAGACAAGGCCGGTTTCTTCCAGTTCCAGATCAATGCCGTTTAGGACATGCTGTTCATTTTTTTTGCCTTTGTTATAGTATTTATTTAAATTTTTTACCCGGATCATGCGTTTAACCTCCCTTTCAGTAAGCGGTTGAAGAAGGTGACAGTTAGTAGGATCAGCAGGATGTTATAGGCGATAAAGGACAGATATGCGCCAAAATTGTAATACCACATCATTTCCTTTATGATCGGAATGCCTGCCAGCCTCAGGATCCACATGAGGATCAGGGTGACTGCGATGCAGAACAGAGTGTAGATCCCCATCTCAAAATAGCTGATTTTTTGGATAACCTGCATTTTCATACCGATAAATTTCAGGACAAAATAATCCTTAATGCGGATTTTCATGAGCGAGCGCAGGATCAGGGTCTCTGCCAGAAGAAGCATCAGCAGGCCAAAGGCGGAGATGCCAATAATGGTCAGGCGCTGGGTCACGAGCTCCTGGTTGTAGTCGATCACACTGATCCGGTAACTGCTGATGGCCTCATAGCCCTTGCGGCGGAGACTTCGGAGTACCGGGTCTGTTTTCGCGTAATTTGTTATGTACACAGATGCCTGGGTGCTCTGCTTCTTATAAAACTGGTCAAAAAAATCCTGGCTGACTTCAATGAAGTCTGTGGTGCTGCTGTGCATATCCGGCAGGAGGAAAATCTTGTCTTCCGGCGTCTTTCCGGTCAGGTTGCGCCGCTCGTCAAGAAGATCGATCTGGAACGGGCACTCTGTGCCCGCAGGGATACCTTCGGAGAGCTGGGATGTGCGGGCTTCCATGCCGTTTAGCGTTTCATTTACAATGGGCACAAGCTTTTTTTTGGCACGGTAATCCCCATAAGATTTATCGTACTGCATCAGGAGACGGAACACGTCACTGTCCAGGCTGGCCGAGAGCATCCGGCACAGAGCGGTGGAAAAATATACCTGGTCCGTCGGCTTTTTTAAGATTCCCACGATCTTTAAATCCATCGAGTAGTACTGATTGAGATCCCATATATTTTTCGCCATAAAATAGCAGGTCTTTTCTGTGTCAAGGACATTTTTGTCGTTTGAGTACAGAACGATCTCATTCTGTGACACAGGAAGGCGGCCGGCGGACAGATCTTTTTCTGAGATACACCCTGCGGAGTTCATAAACCGGTTTTCATTCAGAAATTTCAGGGTCTTTATCTCTTTGGAGGAACCGCCATCACTCGAGCGGCGGCTCCGGGAGGCGTCACCATATAAAAATTTATAATCCTGGTTCTCCTCCAGATAGAAATTGATGTCGTTTGAGACATTGCACAGATCGACCGCTCTCACATTTGCGATGGAAGAGAGTATGTCCTGGTCCTCGTCTGTCATGTCAGAACCGTCCGGGTGTTTCACGACCAGCCGGGTCATGTCCTGTCTCATAAAGGCACTCTGGGCGTAGTTTCTGGTGGGGTAGTCGTCCTTGTGCTGGAAGAGTTCTCCCACAAAGAGAAAAGAGGCCACAGATATGATCATGAGGAATGTGGTAAATAAGATGGCGCGGCTTTTCTGGGTTTTCCGGTTGAGATTTGCGAACAGAAGCGCGAGCTGGTTTTCCCGGCGGGATCCCATGGCAGCCGGTGCGTTTTTCTGTGGGGCACTGATATCAGCGCCGCTGTTTCCGCCGCTCTTTTCCTGGCTGTCCGCTCCGTCCCCGCCGGAGGTTTCCGGCGTCTTCTCTTCGTTGACCCGGACATCGGATATTACCTGGCCATCGTGTATGCGGATTTTTCTGGTGACATAATTCTCCGCCTGGTCATAGTTGTGAGTGACCATGATGACAAGACGGTTTTCCGAAAGTTCACTCAGGAGGCGGATGATCTGCTGGCCTGTCTCGCTGTCCAGGTTTCCGGTGGGCTCATCGGCCACAATGATCCCTGTATTTTTGGCCAGGGCCCTGGCGATGGAGAGGCGTTGTTTCTGTCCGCTGGAAAGTTCGGAAGCCCGGTGGGTCTCATAGCCGTCCAGCCCCACTTGTTTCAGGTAGATGCGGGCGGTTTTTTCTGCCTCTTCTCTGGGCGTTCCCATGACGAGCAGGGCGCTCATCACATTGTCCAGTGCCGAGTAGTGCCCGATCAGGCTGTAATCCTGAAAAACGTAGCCAATCTTCGTCCGGCGGAATTCCTCCCAGTCTTCGTCATCGTACTGGAATGTCGGCTCCCCATCCACAAGCATTTCTCCCTCATCAAAGGTGTCCATACCTCCGATGATATTCAGCAGTGTGGATTTGCCGCTGCCGCTCTCCCCGGTAATGGCGACAAATTCACTTCTGTGAAATGTCAGGTTTACCTTGCGGAGTGCCTGTGTCACTGCAGTTTCGGAGTAATAACTCTTGCTGATCCCCTGCAGTTCAATTCTTACATCATTCACGAATTGTTTCCCCTTTCTTTTTGTGAGTATTTTTAAAGTAACTGCGTGTTCTGGCAGATTATAAAAATCCTTTGCGGTAATTGGTGGGCGAGCAGCAGCGGAGTTTTTTGAACTGTCTGGAAAAATGTTCTACGCTGTCATAGCCACACTGCTCTGCGATTTCTGCGATCGGCAGAGAGGTTCCGTTTAACAGGCGGGCGGCGTAGGAAATGCGGCCGCATATAATATCCTGTTGGATTGTTTTATGGAAAAAGTCCTTGTATAAGTGCTGCAGATACGATGTGCTCATGCCGAGTTTTGCGGCAAGCTCCTCTGCGCCTTCCGGCTGGTATTCATAGTTCAGAATCTTCTTCCGTATATCCATCAGCTCTTTGTGATAGAGCATGGTCTTGTTGCCGCTTTTCTGTGAAAAAAGGTACAGGTCGCTGAATTTATAAAACAGGGAGCGGGCCAGCTGGTCCACGATTTCGTCGTGGTGCAGCCCAACATCAAAAAATTCGTCCCAGAGCTGGTAGGCCATCCCCGATATTATCCTGTTGTCCGGCAGCGTGAGCGGGGTATTCAGCGGGAAATCCAGCTTTTCAAATAAATCGTCGCCGGGTTCCACATCAAAGTGTATCCAGTCGTTGATAAAATGGCCGTCCCGTTTGCGGTAGATCTGGGGCGCACCCTTGTCGTATAACAGGTATGTGCCCTTTGGCACTTCCTGCCACTCACCGTCATCCGTGCAGATTTCGGCGGAGCAGCGCAGATAGAGAAAGAGATAGTCACCGGAGCCATTTGGCCGGTTGATATCGATTCCCCCTGTGTTTACAAAATCATAGCCTAACATGTGGATCTGGACCATGAAAGGACCTCCTGTCTGATTGCATGCAGAAAAAATCAAATAAAATTAACGGTTATTATCAAATTACATAAAATAAAATCATCGAAAAATGCCTATAAATCTAAATCGGTCTAAAAATATTATAACAGAAAAAATCATGTTCGCAATAGGAAATTTGCAAAAAAAGACAAATTTATTTTGTGTGGAATTTTTAATAAGGATATGATATGATAATATAAGATTGGTTACTTAATACAAAGTTGTTTTAATGCGCATGGCTTCAGCAGGGCTGAGCCATAAGAGCAGCGCGGAAATGAGGGTTAATATGAGATTGATTACGAGATCGGATTTTGATGGACTGGCGTGTGCCGCACTGTTAAAAGAGGCAGGGATCATTGATCATTGGAAATTTGCACATCCGAAAGATCTGCAGGATGGTCTGGTTGAAGTTACAGAGGATGACTGTCTTGCCAATGTGCCGTTTGTTGAGGGCTGTGGACTCTGGTT
>CANRMO010000085.1 GCA_947631755.1 uncultured Lachnospiraceae bacterium
CGGCAAACAATATGCCAATCAAAATCATAAAACCCCAGAGTTTATTCAGCATATACAAATCCTTTTTCTTTTAATATATGAAAAAAAGGATGGCATATGCTACCGGTTACAGCAAATATTGGCGGATCACTGTTATTTTTCGCTGTCATCCGTCTCTTTTTCCCCCGTATGGATACCCATATCGCGAACCTGCTGCCGGTATTTTTCCATATCCTCAACGCTGCCGTAATACCTCCCATTGCGGCGGTCAAAGTAGAGCGTCAGCTCCCGCTCTCCGGCGGAGCCATCCCCCGTATTTTTGTAAAAGGCTACCGTCTTTAGCTCTGTATAGTCGCCCTTTATCGTCGACTCGATCTCCCCCAGGCTCTGAAACTCCGTCCCGCTCTCTTTTTCCTCCTCGAACTGTTTCTGAAATGTCTCCTGCGTCACCGATGGGTGGCAGCGGTTATAGACACAGAACCGGGTGCTGACCGATAAGAGCACATAACCTCCTACCAGCAGAGCCCCCCGGACGATCCATCCCAGAACTGGTTTGTCTTCCCAGAACAATTTCTTTGCCGCAATCACCCAGAGCGGACACTCCACTGCGGCAATGAGGATAAACGGCCACGATATTTCTCTGGCAATGGCAAATGCCCCCGCCATCACCATCACCAGAATGCTCAAAAAATTGATCAAAAGCTCCACAAGCCGGGACCATCTCATATTTTTCTTCAACAGTTCCCTTCTGTCGGTCTTGCCATTTTCACTCTTTTTTTTGTCAATCCTGACACCTGCATACGTCTTCCTGCTCATGTTCGTCCTCTCCCATTCCGGCCCCGTCTTCCCATTTTATCACAGGGGAAAACGGGCCGTGATACTACATAAAACTGTCACATTATTTCAGTCTCTGGCCTCATTGAACTCCTTTATCACTTCCTCATCGGGCGCTTTTGTCAACAAGCTGACTGCCACAATAACTGCCAGTGAGATGAGAAATGCAGGGAGCAGTTCATAGATATCCAGAAGTCCGCCCATGGGCCGCACAGCATACTTCCATATAAATACCATGGCGCCGCCAACAATCATGCCGGAGAGCGCGCCCGCAAAATTGCAGCGTTTCCAGAAGAGGGCGCACAACATCACTGCGCCGAAAGCGCCGCCAAATCCCGCCCATGCAAAGGACACAATGCCGAACACGCTGGAATTTGGATTCCTGGCGAGAAATACGCCGATCAGGGCAATAACTACAACGGTAATCCTTGCGATCAGCAGCTCTTTCTTTGTGTCAATTTTGATATGTAAGAAATCTTTTGCAATGTTCTGGGAAATGCCGGAGGCGGCGGCAAGCAGCTGGCTGTCTGAGGTGGACATCGTGGCCGCCAGGATGCCAGCCAGAATCACACCGGCGATCAGCGCCGCAAAAACACCGTATTTGCTGAGAATACCGGTGATAGTCATGATAATCGTCTCTGGATCTTCCAGTGTCCCGATGACGCCCGCCTTTGTCATACCAAGGCCCACGATACCGATGAGAATGGCGACAGACATTGCGATCACAACCCAGATACTTGCAATCCGCCTGGACAGAACCAGTTTTTTCTCATCTTCAATAGACATAAACCGCACAAGAATATGGGGCATGCCAAAGTAACCGAGGCCCCAGGCCATCATGGAAAAGATTGTCAAAAGCCCGTAAGGCTTTGATGCCCCGGCAGCTGCGTCATAGGTAGCTCCCAGTGACAGATACCCGGGAAGAGCCCTCGCATTTTCCATAACAGCACCCATGCCGCCTGCCTGCGCCGTGCCGAAAACAATAACCGTGACCAGAGCAATCGTCATCACGATACTCTGAACCAGGTCTGTCGTGCAGACCGCTTTAAAACCTCCCATAATAGTATAGCCAACAATGACTACCGCAGAGATCACCATAGCGGTCATATAATCCACACCGAACAGGGAATTAAACAGCTTTCCACAGGCCGCAAACCCGGATGCGGTGTAGGGGATAAAGAAAATAACGATTACCAGTGCTGCAACAGCGGTGATAATGTTTCTGCTGTCGTGAAATCTCCGGGAAAAGAAATCCGGCACTGTGATCGCGTGAAGATTGCTGGAATAGCGGCGCAGCCGTCTGGAGACAAAAAACCAGTTGAGCCAGGTGCCCACCGCCAGCCCGATCGCCGTCCATGCAGCGTCACACACGCCGGAGAGATAGGCCACACCGGGCAGTCCCATCAATAACCAGCTTGACATATCGCTGGCCTCCGCGCTCATGGCCACTACAAGGGGGCCCATTTTGCGCCCACCCAGATAAAAGTCACCGGAGCTCTGGTTCTGCTTGCTGAAAACAAAACCAATCCCCAGGGTAATAAGCAGATACACGGCAATCGCCACAATCATAATCGTATTAGCCATAGTTAATTCTCCTTAGAATTGCTGATACATCAAAAATGATGCATGGTTACAGATACTGCCCTATCATAACATATAATAGAAAAAGAATCAAATATGTTTGAGGCAGGGCCGTCGCAATGCGACAGCCCTGCCCGTTCACGTTCTTCTATATTAAAATACTTCTACTCCCGCACACCCACGCTTTTATTCT
The DNA here is from genome assembly GCA_947631755.1 of uncultured Lachnospiraceae bacterium. Taxonomy (GTDB): domain Bacteria; phylum Bacillota; class Clostridia; order Lachnospirales; family Lachnospiraceae; genus Eubacterium_F. The sequence continues at coordinate 2,588 of CANRMO010000085.1, forward strand.
AAACAATGCCTCCCAAACACTGCCGGAATACTATTTCACTTTGCCGATCTGCAGGACATAATCCCCAATCGTTTCCTTTTCATAATCATATGTGGATGTCATCAGACAGATCTCTTTATCATTCCTCACCATGAGGCTGTTCTGTTGTGTTTCAAAATTCTGAAGTCCTCTCATCTTGCCAACGCCATAAATTTGCTTGAAAGAAGTCGCCGAGAGCGTGGCCTTGAACATGCCATTACCAGATATCGCATAGATACAGCCATTTCTCACAGTGACAGCGGAAGCAAAATTATCCGACACAGATATATACAGCTCATGGTTTGAGGAGAGATCGGCCGCCTGTAGCTGATAGCCATTCTCAAGTGTAACCTCTTTGCTGCCGGAAAGTCTGTATACGATCACGGTACTTCCGTCTATGCCGACAGCTACATCTCCCTCTGCCGCCACAATATCATATGCTGTATTTGCCTGCGATTTCACGCACATCTCATTCATGTCAAATGTTATCACACCATAGCGGTACATCTGTGATCCATCCCCGTCTGTTATTTTCAGAAGAACCGTGCTGTCCTTCTGGTTCAGGTACTCCACCATATACTGCTTGCTCTTAGGTGCCAATTGCCCTGCCAGAAGTGTCTCCTTTTCCATGTTTCCCTGAGCGTTCACTTTGCAGATATAGATGACGGACTCCCCTGCCATATCGCCGTTCTGATCCGCAATGAAATAGAAATTTCCGCTGCCGTCCTGCCACTGGCCAGTAATATCGTGCATAGATTTCGCCTTGCTCACCACAGCTGCATCCATCGCAATGCGGCTCTCCTCCATCTTCGTGCCATTCCAGGTGTACTTCGTACAGGAAGAGAGATCCTCTGCCCACTGGTATACACAATAATTGCCATTCACATCCATCATCAACTCCGGGCTGCCATTCTGGCTGGACAATGGCGCCTCTGTGACCTCATACGGCGTATAATACTTTCCGCCGATCACCTCTGTTTTCTTATTGCGGTTGATCTTCAGATTTTTCACCATGTGCCCCCGCAGTTCAACCAGAAGCAGTTTCTTACACTTATTGATCTTTAAGCTCGTGAGCGGATTATAGGACAGATACACATATTTGAGCTTTGTGTTCTTGTTTAAATCCAGTGATTTTAACTTCCCCTTTTCCATTCTCAGCGTGACAAGATTTTTGTTTTTCTTCAGGTTGATCTTTTTCACTGACGTCTCGTTCGCAGCCAATACCTGGAGATTCGTAAGCTTTTCAATTCCCTTGAAATTTTTGATGTCCGAAATATATTTTTTCTCATATTCCGCGTATTTGGACGGCTTAATCTTCACGGACGTCTTCCCGCCGCTGCCAAATTTCTTCGCCTTTTTGATTTCGGCGGCAGACAGCTTTTTGTCCTTATTCTTATCGTAATTTGCCTTGACCAGCTCACGGAATACCTGATCCGGAAAATTCTTTTTGTTGATCTTTACCGTTTTCGTGGCCGCCTGTACCTCTGTATCATTCACGCCCCATACTGCCCCGGCCGCGAGCATTAGCAGTGCCGCCGCTGTGACAACCCTCTTTTTTGTCCGAACTTTTCTTTTCATAAAAAAACCTCCCCTTCACTGTTTATATATATAGGATAAAAGTTCCGTCTCCCGGGCCCCTTATACTAATAAAACGAATGAAGGAGAGAAAATGTTGCAAAAAACCAAAAATTATTTTTATTTTTTTCTCAAACCGGCTGTTTATGAACCAACAGTCCCTTTAAATCCGGCTTTTTTCAGATTCTTTCTCATTTTTTTCAACTGTTTCTTTGACATGCTCTTTGCCTTGAACTTTATTTTCCTTGTGTTCAGTCCCTTAAACGCGCCTTTCTTTACGATAACCGCCTTTTTCCCTTTACACACAATTGTCCTTAATTTCTTCGCCCCGGAAAAAGCATTTTTATCTATCTTCTTTACAGTAGCAGGAATGGTTATTTTTGTCGCTTTTCTGCAATTCTTAAACGCCCCCGCTCTGATTCTGGTGACAGTATAGTCCACCCCCTTTACCGTGACCGTACCTGCTATCACAATACTCTTTTTGTTCGTTTTTTCTATAAGAGAAACCGCTGCCGTTCCATTTGTCTCCGTATCCACTCTGACTGTGATTCCCTTTATATTTTCAGCTTTTACTCTCTTCTGTTTTTTCGGTTTCTCCGGCAGGACTGTGCTCTCCGTCTTCGCAGATGTCTCCGCCGGCCCTGCCGCCGGTGGTGTTTCTGTACCGCCGGATGGGGATGTTTTCACCGGATCCTTTGTTGGATTATTGGCCGGATCATCCGCTGGATCTTGTGCCAAATCGCCTGCCGGGTCATCCGACGGATCCTGTGCCGGGTCACCCGACGGATCATCCGACGGATCTTGTGCCGGATCGTCCGGTTCTGTCTTCACTTTCGGCAGCAGACGTACCGTCACCTGTTTTTCCCACGACTCCCCGTCTTTCGATATCGTAACTGTCAGGATAACGGAGATTGTCTGCTCTGTTTTGTTCCTCTGCAGCAGTGTCCGTCTGTTGCTGATATAAGACGGCTCCGATGAGAAATAACTATACTGGGCAGACTCATCCAGAACACCATTCTCTTTTAAGAGATTAATTTTTTTCGCCAGCTTATCCGTCTGCTCCTCAAAACTCATTTCAATGGCAGTTACAAAAGGATCCGGTCCCTGATCCGGATCATCCGGGTTATCTGGGCCGTCCGGGTTATCTGGATTATCCGGGGTATCAGGGGTATCCGGAGGATTATCTGGGGTATCTGGATTATCCGGTGCACTGCCTTCCGGCCTGACCACAGCAGAAATCTCACAGTCTCCCCTGACGGTATACTTCTGCCCGGAGGAGAAAGCGTTCCCATTTACTGTCAGTGAACTGCACTGGTAGCCTTCTTCTACATCAATCGTGATTACAAGCTCTGTGCCATAATCCACCATACTGGCGCTGTCAATGGCATCGGTTCCATTCTTCACAATAATAGCCGCATGTTCCGGCTGGCCAAATGTCACCAAGCAGCGCTGTATCTGGACGCCGGCCACTGCAACCTCACAATCCTGGCTCACATGATAGACCGTATAGACGCCATCTCTCTCATTCACCGCTTCCCCGTTCACTGTCACCGCAAATCCACTCGTCTTTTCATAACCCTCGGACAATTTGACCCGAAATGAGAAATTATCATCGTATTCCACGACGTCACTGCCGCTTTCCGGCACACATGTATACCCGCGGTCCACCGGAAGAATTACGGTAAAAGTTTTCTTCTTCACTCCCGAAACCGTAATTACACTGTCACACTCAATTCCCCGGATAGTATATGTCCCTTCCTGATCCGGCTGGCAGACAGTGCCATTCACGCTCACGGCCATATCCGAGGCGTCATAACCTGCCGCCACTTCTACAGTGAATGCCACATCCGAATTGGGAAAATATCCGGCATATTCCGTCTCATCCAAACGGATCCGGTATCCCGGGCCGGAGTCTGCAGAAACCGTATACAGTAACTCATCCGTGTACTCCCATTTCAGAACAGGATAGCCATCGTTGAACCCAGGATCTGCCGCATAGGCATCCCCCAGTGCCCCGGCAAACCCCGCACTCTTCATCTCACTCTCGGTCTTTCCCGTGCCCTGCGTGCTGGCCCCTGCATTGCCGCTGTGGTAAAAACAATTTACAAAACTGCCGGAATTTAACTTACTGACACCATAATCAGCAGCAGACGCATTGTAACAATTAGAGATCCGGGCAGTCGATGTATCCGGAACGGTAACTCCCACTTTTGTGCCGTCAGACAACACGCCTGTATTATAGCTGTCCGCCAGAGTGCCTGCCTCCATAAAACAGACCAAACCGGCAGAATAAGAGGAGCCGCGGATCTCACCCCGGTTAAAACATTCGCTGACTATTACATCCTTTTCCGGGACGCTCTCCCCCGACGCAGAATTATTATTCGTTGAAACATGCCCCGCGATACCGGCGGCATCTTTTCCGCTGACGCTGCCCTCATTGGCACAGCGCCAGATCCTGCCGCAGTTATATCCCGCAATTCCCCCGGCGCAGCCGGATGTATCTGTATTTCCAACCGCAATCCTGCTAATACAGTTCTCAATCTTCCCCTCATTCTGGCCAGCGATACCGCCGACCGCATAAGTGCCATCGGTGATGTTTCCATCCACCGTGACATTCCTCACCACCCCCTGTCCGCCGACAATCCCAAACAATCCCGTGAAAGGCCACTCACCGCTGCCGGCGTAAGATATGCCAGATACCGTATGCCCATTTCCGTCAAATATTCCTTTAAAAGAGTAATAACTGCCCTTGCTGTTCTTACAGTATCCAATCGGTTCGAACGCACAGCCTGTCAGGTCAATATCATTCGCCAGGCAGATCGTGAGGCCGCTCGTATTAATGGCACCCTCATTGATCTTTCCCGCCAATTCACACAACCGCTCCCCAGTGCGGACGATCTGAAGGGGTGAAGAGTCCGTCTCCGCAATCTTGACCGAATTCTCTCCGCCGAACACAAGCAGATGCGCATAGACATTGCGGATCTCACACATCCCGGCCCCGCCGGACAGCGCCTCCTCTGCCTCTTCCCGCGCGGCCAGATACCGCTGGTACTCAAACGGCATCTCAAACTCTGTACTCTCCAGTTTTTCCGATTCGTTATATAACTCGGACAGCACTGCCTTGTCTGCCCCATTCCGGTTCACAGTAAACGCTTTCAGCGCCACATTCTGCCCGGAAATATACGCAGACTGGTTACCGATTTCATAAGTCTGGCCGGAAATACATGTATCATCACCCGCCCCGACGCTCAAGGCTACAGACCCGCCGTTGTCATTAAAAACCTGGATACAGACCGCATAATTCTCCCCGGCTTCCAGCTCCACCGGCTGGCTCAGCGGGATCATATGGTATCCGGCATATTCCATCGTGCCGTTTGCCACTACGCCTGCGCTCTCTCCCTTGAGAGGGCTGCCGTAATATTCCGTCCCATCCTTACCTTTTTCCATCGGCACATTTTTATAGACAGAAATCTTATATGATACATTTTCCGAAGAATTGTAATAGCCAACGGCAGTCAGCGTCTCATCAGACCCGGCCGTGTAAACATTCCCCACAACATTGCTCGTGCCGTTTTCGTACTGCTGATATGCTTTGTACATACTGGTAGATATTGTCATAGCTGCCGGATTCCTCCATATCATAGGACGCGATATTGTTGATCGTGCGCTCGTCATAGGACATCCAGAAATAGGAGTGGAATCCCTTTTCGTCTGCCCCCCAGGAGTTACGGACCAGCCAGGCTCCCTTCCGTGCAGGGCGCTGTGGCGAAAAGTTTTCTGCGGCAAACTCATCATCCCACCCTACGATCTGTATGGCATGGTTCGTTGATTCCTCAGACGCGCCAGTGTAATAAGAGTAATCTTCCTCATTCCCATTATAGGGATAATACAGGGAATCATCGCTGTAATAAGATGCCTGCACGCTCCCATAATCCAGAATTGCCTGTTTTGTATCTTCAATCTTGTCCTCCGGCATCTCACGCTTTCCGCCCTCATAGATAACATTGATATCGCGCGGTGTATAATAATTCACATAGCGCAGCCGCTCATCCAGGCTGGTGTACTCCAGGGCGGGAACCATGCTCTCCTTCTCCATACCGCTCCCACGGGACAGAGCCGCCGCCACTTTGTTATAGTTGCCCCCCGCAGACCACGGTTTTTCCGTATTCGTGCCGTCGCCATACAGCGGATCGCTTTTATCTGCCGTTTTTGTATTCTGCCCGAACCAGATCAGAAAAGACTCCGACAGATCCACGGATCCGGCGTCAGCGACAATCTTCTTTTTAATCAGATTTGTCTCAATGGCGCTTGTGGCGGAATAGGCCCAGCAAGTGCCGTCCACCTGTCTTTTTACAGGAGTGAGCAGCCCCTCCTCCCTGGCGTCATAGCTTAAAGGGAGCGAGCCGGATTTCTTGTCGTCTGCGTATCCGGACACGGTCGGAGGCATCTCACTTCCGTCCGGCCCGACCCATTTTACTTCTTCCACATCACTGTCCGGCCCGGATACGACTACCGGACAGTAGAGTGTCCCCTTCTCTCTCAGGCCTTCCGCCGCGCCGGCATCCGGTGCGGCCGCCAGGAAACCAACGACAGCAAATAATACTGCACTTTTTATCAATACATCTCTCCTCACACCAAACCTCCTCCTTTTTCCCGCATACTCTTTATACTACACGAACTCTGTCTTCCTTATTTTAACACATAACTGATATTTTTCAAGAATGGGGCGGAATCTTTCCCATCCCGCCCCACTTTCCTTTTCCGACCTATTTTTTACATCGCATTCCTCTATAAGCCGGTTTCTCTGATGGCTCTACTCTGTCAATGTGCAGTGCAACAATACGCCCCAATGGGTCGGCCTCGTAATCCAGCATATAGGATCCACGCTGCAGGACTTTCCACAGCTCTTCCGGGTTCCTGTCCGTGTAGGAAACTCCCCCCACATCCAGAGAAATCCCTCTCTCCCTTGTATGCTGCCACTCATCCATCACCCATTTCTTTTGCATATGGTTTTTCATTTCCCGTTCTCCATTTCCCACATTAACTGAAAACTACACAATGAGGTGCGCTTCCGTGATGCAGATCATATTTCTGTAGTTTTCCGACAAGACCGGCGGGTTTTCCATTAGTTCCACCCATATTGTTCCGCTCATTCACCTCCCCCTGACATACGCCAATCCTGTTCTGAATACAATTATACTGTGCCGGTGTGTGGAAAATCAAGTGTTGTATAGACGGATTTTACTGCCGTTCAGACGGAAAAAGTTAACATTTCACTTTTTTTCAAGAACAGGTTGACTTTAAAGCCAATATAACTTATACTTTTTTTACATATAAATGCACAGAGAAAGGGAGGTTGCTTGTGAAAATCGAACGAATTAGTGACAATCAGATTCGCTGCACCTTAAGCAGAAATGATTTGTTAGAACGTCACCTCAAGATAAGTGAACTGGCTTATGGCTCCGAGAAAGCGAAAGAGCTATTTCGTGATATGATGCAGCAAGCCAACATGGATTTTGGATTCGAAGCGGATGACATTCCATTAATGATAGAGGCAATCCCTACATCCCGGGACTCGATTGTTCTGGTAATCACCAAAGTTGACAATCCGGAAGAGTTTGATGAAAAATTCTCCCGTTTTGGCATTCACGCCGAGGATTATGAGGATGAAGAGGATTATGACATCGATGACGAATACGATGAGGAGGGGAATATTCTGGATTCCCCCGAGATCATAGATTGCTTTGAACAGCTGCACGAGCTGATCGAGGAAGCCGGGGCAAGGGGCAATTCCGACGCCTCCCATGAATTTATCCCCCTCAGTGAAGCACTGGGCAGTAAGCAGAAGAAAAAA
>CANRMO010000086.1 GCA_947631755.1 uncultured Lachnospiraceae bacterium
ACATAATCCATTCCTCCTGTTCTGTTGGATAGATTATACCATGCATTCGGCGTGTCTATCAAATGGGGTATAAGTCAGGGAGTATTGCGTGATTTTTCACTTGAACTTCCTTGCAAACTGTGATATATTGTAACTAAAGAAAGCACCCACTCCAATGGTGGATGCTCCTGGCTAGACCAAAATGTCCTTACGGACACCGCCTATCCTGTGTAGCAGACAGGATAGGCATTTTTATTTTCGCTTGTTTCTCTTATCGAGAAAGGCAAACAACGCAACAATCAAACTGCCGAAGGTAAATAACAAGGTTAAAATACCAAGGAAAATCGAAATGATTTCATAAGCTGTCATGAGCGCCACCTCCCTTCCTATGTATTCCGGTAAACCGGTTTTCAAAGCCGGGAGGCTACCACCCTGTCATGGGTGCTTTCCGTAAGGCAATTCTATTACAGCCGCACAGGAATTTCAACATCATTCGATATTGAGTAATGAAAGTAATCACCTTTCTCTCGTAACATCATATTAACATCACAGAGCAATCGAGTAGGAGGGAGTGATTAGCTCCCGTCCTCTCACACCACCGTACATACCGTTCGGTACACGGCGGTTTCAATAGTTGACGTGCACTGACTGATAGGCTGTGGCTAAGTCATAAAAACCACTTCCTATCAGTCTTTCTTTTGTCATTGCCATGTTTACCGCTACTGTATGTGTTGTAAACCAATAACCCTGGCGACTGTTGCCTGCCTGCCATGCCAGTTCCATTGGAACTCCCATTTTCAGCAGATTTCTAATCTTCGTCCTCGGTCTCTTCCACTGTTTCCATATACACATACGTATTCTGTGATAGAGGCAGCTGTTTATGTCTTCTATGTTATTCCTCATGCTTGCAATTCCGTAATAATTAAGCCAGCCTCTTGCATATACCTTTATCTTTTCCAGACTTGGTTTCATAAACTAACAACACAATTTTCATCAATGTTTTCCTTGATATAAAACATCAACAATCAATCTGACTATCCCAACAGAATTATTAAAATTCCATTCTCCCCAGTTCATGAAACAGGAATTTTCGTCTTTCTTACTGCGGGGAACCATATAAACTAAAATATACAATCATAGAAATAACATCAACCAAAACGATTATTCCCAAAATAATTGTAGCAATCTTCAAGCCTCGTTTCGCCTTTTGCTTATTTTCATCGGTTAATACTTTTTCCTTTAGTCCACTTACAATTTCTGACTTAGTAGTATTTTCTCCAACATGTACCGGAGCTTTATCCATCACTAACTCATCCAAAGAAATCTCAAACAAATCACTGATTGCAACTAATTTTTCCATATCAGGCGTCGAATCTCCAACTTCCCACTTCGAAACAGTCTGTCTGGAAACATTTAAACGATTAGCAAGTTCTTCTTGAGATAACCCTTTTTGTTTCCTAAGTTGATATAATTTATTATTGAATTCCATTTTTACCAATCCTGCCCTTCCATATCCTTATCATGACAAACAAAGACATTCCTAACACAATTGTTGTGATAATACTTGACTCTATTCCATATTCAGCACCATTAAGAATATTTGTTTCTTTTACGCTAAAGAGGGCGGCTCCCCCTGAAACACTTTCATTTCCGCTAACCGATAATCCCATAATAGTATTTAAAATGAAATTCCATATACTATGCAATCCGCAAGCAATCCATATATTAGAGCGCCACATGGAAAGAATTGAAAATATAAATGAAATCAGATACAAGTTTATTATTCCTAATATAACATACACAAAAGCCGCATCGAATAAGGTGGTTCCAATCAAATGCAAGACTGCAAATACTGTTGAACTAATCAAAATTGCCAGCGGCACAGATATTCTTTTTTTTAATGAGTTCAGCAAAAATCCCCGGCACATAATTTCTTCCGCAGAGCCCTGAATAACAAATGCTAACAACCATATAATAAGGCTTTTAATATCTGTATTTATATTAAAACCCCCAAAAGTCATTGAGCCAGAAATACAGCAGACACTCATTATTACGAGCAGCATAATTACAGCAATTAGTGCTCCTGGCAAATAATCTACCGTTTTTCTTGAAAACCCAATAGCTCTGAAAGTTTGCTTTTCTACAAATCTCCAGTATGCAAATGTTACTAACGAAAAAACCAGGAATCCATAATATGGCAGCACCCCACCAATTTGTCCAACAGGCATTACCCCATGCAAAGGGGCATATCCCATGCCATATAATATCCCAATAATGATTCCTTCGCCAAGAACTGCCGATAAACAATATATCAGCATAAATGCCAATAACTTTTTTATTATGTATTCTGTTACTGACATATCCATATTATTATTGAATGGACTCAAATTATAAATAATACCTTTCTTCATCAAAAGTTCCTCCTTTTATTTGATGAGAATATGGTATTATTTAGAGCTCTAAAAGACCACCAACCATTCTAAACAATTCGTCAATGCACTTTGACAATCATGTTAAGTTTAGTTGCAATGCCTTATTCCACTGTTCAATATCAGATGATGTTCCAAATAACACTTCCATGGCAAAACTCCTCCTACAAATCCAAACTTGTTACTTTTAACAACATAAAACAGTATACCATATCTTTTAATATAATTCCATATAACGCCTATCGGAAAAAGGAAAGCTCTTCTTTTTGTCTGGGCTGGTTGGCTCATTGTGCCAACATGTTTTCGATGAAGATGCCGTATCCTCTTGTGGGGTCGTCTACCAGTACATGGGTGACTGCCCCTATGATCTTTCCGTTCTGGAGGATTGGCGAACCGCTCATTCCCTGTACGATCCCGCCTGTGGCGGACAACAGTCGGGGATCGGTAATGTGGATCACCATGCTCTTATTATTTCTGCTGTTTATATTGATCTTCTCTATCTCTATCGAGTATTTTTTTGTATCGCCATTTAATTTGATATAAATGTGCGCTTCCCCTTTTTTGATTTCCTGTTTCATACCGACAGGGACAAACTGGCCGGCGAACTCGTCCACCGCATTTTCTTCCATTTTCCCAAAAACGCCGAGCGATGTATTTTTCCTGATCTCTCCGATCTGATTCTGAGCTACCATATTAATATATCCCTGTAATTCCCCCGGCTCTCCGCTTGCCCCCCTGACAACCCCCAGTATCTTTGTGTGATACAGTTCACCGCCTTTCAGATCCAGCAAATTCCCTGTATCCGCATCGGTAATGCCGTGTCCCAGTGTGCCAAACTCCCCTTTCTCGGTCACATAAGTAAGGGTGCCAATCCCCTGGGTGTCCTCCCTGACCCACGCACCGATCTTATATTTATTATCCGTGGCGCGGATTGGTTTCAGTGCGATCTCAACCTCCTCCCCATTCCGCCTTATCAGCACCGGAACTTTTTTATCCGCGGTCTTCTGTATCTCTTCATCCAGCCCGTCAATAGTAGATATTGTATTCCGGTCCCATTTCAAAATATAGTCGCCGGATTTCAGAATGTTTTCACCGGGAGCGTACGTGAGGCCGTCATTTCCCTGGATTTCGGCCGTATCCAGCACAAGCAGTCCTTTTGTCGCCACATAGATACCAATAGGTTCCCCACTGGGCGCCAGTTTCATTTTTTCCAGCACTTTCACGTCAACCTGTTTGACTGGCAGAACCCCAAAGAGCTTGACCGGAATCCGGTAATCACCCGTCTGCTCAGAGACCATGGAAAATCCACCCGCCTGATTTGTCACCTGCAGGACTTCCACAGATTCTCCCATGCTCATCCCATAGGGAAGCTCAACCTCCCCCTGTTCCCCCACCATTGTGTAGAGCTGGTTAGGTATGCGGTCCAGATACCGGTAAGCCAGGTACAGCACAGCGCACAAATCCAGCACAAGAAAAAAGACCAAAAAACAGCGCAATCTACGAATCATAATAACCTCCACATCAAAAAAAGACAGAGTCCTGAATCTGTCTCCAAAACTCTGTCTTATTATGCTCATTCTCTGTGAAATTATGCGCTGTTTTCCCGGCTATGTATACTGTTTGCATCCATCCGCCATCTGTTTCATCTCTCTTGCATTTTCGCGGACGGCATCGGTAATCTCTACGCCCCCCAGAAGCCTCGCCAGCTCCTCCTCTATTTCCGGGCGCTCCAGCGGCCGGATCCGGGTGGCAGAAGAATCCTCTGTCACCGACTTCTCAATGACAAAATGATGATCCGCCATTGCTGCGATCTGTGCCAGGTGCGTGATGCAGATAATTTGATGCCGTTTCCCGAGGACACTCATCTTTTCCGACACCTTTTGGGCTGTCCTACCACTGATCCCCGCATCAATCTCATCAAAAATAAGCGTCTCAATGGCGTCACTGTCAGCAAATACCGACTTAATCGCCAGCATGATGCGGGACAATTCACCGCCCGATGCAATTTTGCCGAGACTCCGGCGCGGCTCTCCCGGATTTGTGGCAATCATAAATTCCACTTCATCTTTCCCGTCTGAGCCGGGTTCTTCCCGCTCCCTGACTTCGATCGCAAAATCCACATGGGCAAAATTGAGATCCTGCAGCGCGTCCGCAATCTGCTTTTCCAGAATTTTTGCTGTTTTTTTCCGATATGCGGACAGCGTCTCACATGCTCTGAGAAGATCCGCACAGATCTGTTCATACTCTTCCCTTTTTTTCTTCTGATATGACTCAAAATCTGCATATTTTTCCAGCTGATCCTGTACTTCCCGCAGATGACCCATAATATCCTCATATGTGTCCCCGTATTTACTCTGCAGTGTGTGGATGCAGTCAAGACGACGCTCCATTTCCACTAATTCATTTTCATCAAAAGAAAAATCCGCCATAAAAGAGGATATCTCATGATTAAAATCACCCAGAAGTCCCTCAATCTGCATGAGTTCCTCTGCAAAGCCATCCAACGCCGGGTTCAGTGAGCGGATTTCCTGCAGGCGGCGCAGGCCATGGCCCACCGCACCCGCTGCTGTCTCACCGCTCAGGCGGTGTACCTCTCCGAGAGCTTCCACAACAGCTCCCGCATTTGATACAAGACGGTAATTCTCTTCCAGTTCCTCTATCTCTCCCGGCTTGAGGGCCGCGGACTCAATCTCGCTTTTCTCATATTCCAGAAAACCGGCCTGCCTTGTGCGCTCCTCGGCAGACATGGTATTCTGTTCCAGGTCTTTCTTCCGTTTCACATACTCGTGATAAAGGCCAGAAATCTGTTCTCTCAGGCGGACGCACTCCTCACCGCCGTAATCGTCCACAATATCTTTATGTCTCTCACAGTCGAGAAGAGACTGGTGCTCATGCTGTCCATGGATGTCAATACAGAGAGAGGCCACTTTGCGGATCACAGCGACAGAAACACTCTCCCCATTGATCTTATTCACACTCCGGTTTCCTGTAATCTTCCGGGAAATCACAAGCTGTCCCTCCTCCGGCTCGATATCCAGCGCCCGGATCTGTTCCAGGACATCCTCATTATCAATCTGGAAGACAGCCTCGACCATAGCGTGGCTGCCGTGCCTGCCGATCATCTCTGGCGAGACACGCGCCCCGAGGGCAATGCTGATCGATCCGACCAGAATCGACTTTCCGGCACCCGTCTCCCCTGTCAGAATATTCAGATGGCTGCCAAAATCAACGTCAATCTCATCAATGATTGCAAAATTTTTCACATGCAAATTAACCAGCAAAATGTTCCCCCCGTATTTATCGATTTATTTTATCTTTTTAATTCTAACGCGGCATCCCAGTTTCACACCTCTGACAACTGCATAAATAGTCGTAGTTCCTTTTCTCCGTCCGACCACTTTCCCGTTTGCATCTACCGTGGCAATATTGATATTTTTAGAATACCATGTCACTCCCTCATCCACGTCATTGACATGCAGCTGCTCTGTGTCATACTGTCTCATAACAATGCCCTTGCGGTTCAGATCTACAACGTCCAGTTCCACATAACCAGTCTTGCCATTCTTCGTCTCGCCGTATATCGTGGCCTGGCCGGCTGCCTTTGTGCGGATCTTCCCGCGGGAATCCACAGTCGCAACAGCCCTGTTATCCGAGTGATAACTGATACCAGTCGTAGCATTTGCCGGAGACGGCACAATGCCGGACTGCGCAGACCTTCCCTTCGGAAGAGTGAGCGTGCTGTTTTCCACCGTCACGCCAGTGGCCTCGATCGGTTCACTGACCGTGATCAGACAGGTCGCCTTTTTCTTCGATCCGTCCTTTGATGTCGCCGTGATCTTCACCATCCCTGCCCCCAGGGCAAGAACCCGGCCAGAGCTGTTGACCGTCGCAATCTTCTTATCGCTGGAGGTCCATTTAACTGATTTAACTGTAGCATTTTTAGGTTTCACAGTTGCTTTCAGTTTTAAAGAATCCCCAATCAGCATTTTTGCAGAATATTTATTTAGCCTTACCTTTTTAACCTTTCGGACAACCCGCACTTTACATCTGGCAAAAGCTCCGCTCCCGTCCTTCGCTGTCGCCTTTATATAGGCCGTCCCGATCTTTTTCCCCTTAACCTTGCCATTTTTCGTGACAGTGGCAACTTTCTTCTTGCTTGTAGACCACTTCACCTTCTTATTATTTGATCCCGTCACAGTAGCCGTCACAAGAAATGACTTGCCGACTGCCAGATACTTTGTTGTCGGTTTGACAGTAACCTTTGTATCGTTCTGCGGGGCAGGGATTACCGTTATCATGCAGGACACCGTATGTCCCCCGTCCGCAGAAGTACCAGTCACAAGAGTTACCCCTTCTTTTACACCCGTTATCTTTGCATTCGAAATCCCGTCTGACTCAACCTTTGCAATCCCGGAATCCGCAATTTTCCAAGTCATAGTCTTATCAAAGGCAGTCTCCGGCTCAAATATCGGCACAAGTGTGATAGAAGCTCCCACTTCGACGGTTTTGGCTATAGAATCCAGGGTCACGCCTCTCACGCCGTCCTGCACTGTCACCTGCACAACCTGCACAGGGCCTGCCGTCTTGCCGTTAAACGCCTGGCAGCTGATAAATGTAGTGCCCTGTTTCACACCAGTCACCAGTCCTTTGGCGTCCACCTTTGCCACACTGGCATCCATCGTTGTCCAATTCAGTGTATCCGTGGAGTTCGCCGGTGTAAGTGCCGCCTCGAGCTGGGCTGACTCACCGGTTCTTACTGTCAGCGACTTCGGCGACAACGCAATTCCCGTAGAGGGCTGCTTAACCGTGACAGAGACATTCGCAATCAAACTATTCGTCGTAACAATATTAATAATGGTGGAACCGGGTGCCTTTCCTGTGAGAGTGGCCTGTGTCCTGGCCTCATCATAGACCACATCCACAATTCCCTCCTCCCTTGGAACCCATTTCATACCCACTGTTGTATTCGCAGGTAAGAAATTCACATTAAGATCCCGGTCGTCCCCTACATTCATCGTAACAGCCGACGGCTCAATCGTCATGCTGTCCGGCGTACCGATCACCGTCACAAGAATCTGCGCCATCACATTATATGGGTTATATGCGGGATATACAGTGACAAGAGCCGTTCCCGCTGTCTTGAGCGTCATATAGCCATCCTCATCAATCGTTGCCACTGAGGTGTCCGATGTGTTCCATGTAAGATCCTTGTTCGTGGCATTCTCCGGCGAATATGACACGGCGCGGCGGAGGTTATAACCCTCTTTGTACAGTTCAATCGACATATCCGGCGACGAGAACGATATCTGGTCAATGGCAACTTCAACTGTGACATTCAGTGTACAGTAGATATCATTATTGATCGAATTGACAACCATCAGTGTCGCCTCTCCGCCCCCCACAGCTGTGATAACACCGCTCTTGCCATCGTCGGCGGCAGACACGGTAAAGACAGCAGTGTCTGTGCTGTACCAGACCAGAGGAGCAACGGTGACCGTCTGCTTGATCTCTGCCAGGACGGTAAGATGTTCTCCTACCAGCATCGTCTGGTCCTCTTTCGGGCTAAGAGTAAATTTATCGACGGCAGCCTCAACTTTGACAATACATGTCGCCGTCTTATAGACACCCTGTCCGGCATCCAGCGTAGCTGTGACCGTAACATCCTGGGTTGTCACTTTCTTTCCTGTAACAAGGCCGGTGGCCGGATCCACTGTCACAAACGAGGAATTTGAGCTCTCCCATGTGATCGGGCCGCTGTAAGTGCCGTCCAGAATCGGGTTTAACTGATAATTCTGTCCCACTGACAAGATCAGATTGCTCCGGTCCAGATAAAAGCCCTCTACAATGTTAATCGTAGTCACAAACCCATTCGGCAGTACCGCATCGACATCCAGTCCCATCAGCTGCCGGACATAGCTCTCACTCCCGGGGCGGATGCTTATTTTCCCTGTCAGCACCGCCTCACTCTTGGCCGTAAGAGTCACTGTTGAATCATTATAATCCGCATAATTAACAATACTTCCGCCGTTCGATGTCGTCACTGTGACAGAAAAATGTTTCTTAAACTCCTCCAGTGTCATACCGTACGCCTCAGCGAAATTATAGCTGTCACCCTTGTGCAGCGTGATCGTCTTATCCTCAATGCTCGCTTTCAGTATCAGATGGACAACCGTGGGAGTATAGCTCAACGTCCCCGTTTCCAGTGATTCGTCGTAGGTATCATATGTATAGAAATAGAGGTCGTATTCCCCGGCCGTACCGGTGATACGCAGCTGATTGGAACGGCTGGAAGTCGGCTCAATATCGATCAGCTCAGAATCCTTTCCCAGCGAATCAGCGATGACCGTAGAATACCCTGCGCCGGTATCCTTTTTCACCACCCACACAACCTTACTTCGGACAAGCTCCAGATTGTTTGAAAAATCAGTATCCGTGTAGAGATATCCACCGGAGTCCAGCGTCACATCAATGGATTTCACATAAGAGCCGTCAGCCCCGGAAGTGGACACCTGCGGGATCACGTAGACATCCAGATAGGCGGTATACGTAGTCCCCCCCGCATTTTCTGGCGTATAGGTAGCCGTCACCTGGGTCTTGCCGGCTCCCACCGGAGTCACGCGCCCGGTGCGCTGGTCTACCTTTACTACCTCGTCATTGGCGCTGGTCCACTGGGTGAGTTCCGGATCCCCGAATGTCAGCCCGAGATCCACCGGATCGCTGTCGGCATAGAGCACCAGGGAGCGGCTTGTGTCGCCCTCATGTACGAATTTAAAGATCGAATCATCCCCCGTCGTGTCAACGGAAAATACAACCCGGATAATACAGGTGGCACTGGCTACCGTCTCGCCGTTTAATCCGTCCGTGACCGTAACTGTGATCGTGACGACACCCGGAGAAAGTGCCGTGACCAAACCAATATTTTTCTGTAATTTACCGTCAGCCGTCGTCGGCGACTTCACTGTGGCGATGACTCCGTCCGCGTCCTCTTCGGCAATAAACCAACGCACCTCGTACCGCTCATCGTCATATATGTTGGCGTCCTCGCCATCCGGGCGCATCATCAGCTGCAGGTTCTTCGTCGTCATGTCATAGACCTGGCCCGGCACCATATCCTCTCCGATAAACGTATTCTGTATGATGATCGTCTCCGCCGCCTTAGAGGAATCACCTCCAAGCCAGAAGGCCGAAAAAAGAACGGCCAGAAACAGAACCGCCAGCCCGGCCGCCCCCATCCTTCTCTTAAAATTCTTTCTGGAACCTCTCCCCATGTTCCTCCTGCCTCTCTTCTTTTCCATACCTTATCGTACCTTTCTCACAGTACAAAGATCAAAATATCATTATCATTATATATCGGCTTCATTCTCTCAATTCTAAATGAATTTCATGTCAATTCCGTGGTAGCCCCCCACCAGAATATCCACAATTAATTTTACCCACTTCTCCCCCCACTGTCAAGACCGCTTTCCGCCACTATTTGATGTGTCTCTCCCCCGGAAGACAAGAAATTTGCTGATAAAATAATTTCCGATCACCACAATAACCTGCGTCAGCAGTTTTGCGGCCAGAAACGGCCAGTGCAAAATATTGTATA
>CANRMO010000087.1 GCA_947631755.1 uncultured Lachnospiraceae bacterium
CACATTCAGCGAGACTTTCTTTTCTTTCCCCTCATCGGAAAAGGCCATGGTAAACTGAACCGGAATGCCGGAAATCTCCAGAGTCCCACTCATGCCTGTCAGCTGCCCGTCATCCTCATATAGATCCAGGATCCAGTCACAGCTGCTATCCGGCGAAAAGGACAAAAAGGCAGTTCCGACCGCCGGGATACTGTCTTTCAGAATCCGGTTTACGGTCTCTTTTGGCACCGTGATCTTATACCCCTCTTTTCCCCCTTGCTGCAAAGCCTCGACCGACATACCGTCCCTGCATGTTTTCAAAAAATCTTTCTTTTTGCTGTTATGTTTCCAGCGCACTGCCCTGGCAGGCAGAAGCTCCGGTAAGACAGCAATTGTCTCTTTCCCCCTCTTATGATAAAGGGTACAAGAGAGCTTTTTATTCTTTTTCTTTGCGCTGGCACTGTACCGATACAAACTGCCATCCCCCTCCCACAACTGTTCAAAGGACAGGACAGAACCGGGCAGCCCCGGCCAGCCGGAGACAGTTACCCCCTCTCCCACATGGAGGTCTGAAATCGTCACCTTTCTCATCCCTCCCTCTCTCTCCCACGCGCTCTTAAGTTCATCCAGTCCGATGCACTCACTGGTGGATAAATGACCAAATTTCCCCGGCAGCTGTGCCAGAAGTTTCATTGCTTTTGCCTGGTCCGACATAACCGTCCCGCGCAGCGCCACCGCCGCAAATGTCACAAGTCCAGCCAGAAAAACTCCGACCGCCACAACAAGGGCCATGCGGATCTTTCTATTCTTTTGCGTTTCCATTGATTTCCCCCAGAACTCTTTTACTCCACACAGGAAGCTCTTTCTATGATTTCTTTTTCCCTTTCACACGGATCAGACAGGATTTTTTCAGACTTCCGTAATAAGCGTAAACCCGCACCTTTCCGGCCCGCTTTGCCTTTACGCGGCCGGATTTCGACACAGATGCCACTCTGCTGTTGGAGACTTTCCATTTAATCTTTGCCTGTACCCGGGACAGAGAGGCCGTCGCTCTCAGCTTAATCTTCTGCCCGGCACGCATTGTCTTCTTTTTCCTGCTGATCTTTAGCGTACTGATCTTTGCCAGATAATTTTTCATCTCAGGATAAGCTCCTGACCGATACAGATCTGAATAGGCAAACAGCACATACCCCTCTGTGTTCCCCTTTTTGATCAGGGACAGCTGGCTCGCAATATTATTGGACTTGCGGCTCCATCCCGGATCTTCCGACAGACGGTATCCCGCTTTGTAGAGGGCGAGCCCGACATACATCGGGACATCGTTCTCATTGATCGACCTCCATTTGGCAAGCCGCTCAGAAAATAATTTCTTCTTTTTCCCCGACATGATATACTGGTCAGACCAATAGATCTGCGGCACAATATAATCAACAAAACCCTCCTGGGACAGCCATGTGCGGACATCTGCACCGATCTTCTCACAATAGGAAATGTCCCCCGCCGGGCTGATGCCAAATTTAAGTTTTCTGTCTTTTTCTTTTACAGCGTCGTAAACCCTGCTGACCATATCATTTACATTGTCCATCCGGTCCGACTGGGACACTTTATTGTATTTTTTCTCATTCGTGGGATAAAAATAATCGTCAAAATGGATGCCGTCCACATCATAATTTGCAACGATCTCCTCCACCTGGGAGACAATCCTTTTCGTAGTCGTCTCCAATCCAGGATCAAGAACTTTCTTTTTCGTCACACGGTATGGGTTCATCCACGCATGGAATTCAATGCCATAGGCGTGTGCGTAGGAAATAACGATCTTCAGCGGATCATAGGAAAGTGCTTCTCCGCCCTTGGATATTTTTTTGCTCCAGCCCACAACCTTTGACGGATAGATCGCGTCATCATAGGAGCGGACGTGGAAATATACCGTATTACACCCATTTGCCTTGATCCGCCGGAACACCTGCTTCGCATTTTCCCGGAACTCACTCTCCGACTTGTTGCTCAGCCCCAGATCCTCATATTCAAAACAGGAGACCCACACTCCCCTGCTGCTAAGGCTCCCCGCCTCCGAACTTGTCTTCTGTCCCATCCCCAGTAATAACGCAGCTACGACTACTGCCAACACACAACACAGACGTCTCACAACAAACCTTCCTTTCCTTTTTATCGTACAACATACAATGATATAAGCCTTGTTTACCTGGCTGCACTGCCTCTGTCCGTCTGGCTCAGATCCGCCAGGTCATAGTGGACAACAATATCTTTTTTATCATACATTCTGAAAAATACCGTCATAATGTGGTCAATCACTGAGCGGCCGGCCGTCTCATCCATATCCGCCAGTGACAGGACCCGCTGTGTACTGCTGAATTTTGTCACGCTGTCAATCTTGCGCACGGAGTAGGCCACCGCCTGCTCCAGAAAATCCATGACATGGTCGCGCTCCTCCACCGAGACATCCTTTCCCTCCTTTTCATGAAGGGTGAACATCACAAGGCAGACACAGCCATCATGTTCTTTTGCCATCCGCCGGACTACCCGGCAGGTGTGTTCCATCTCCGGATAGTTATAATGCTTTTCGCTCTCATCTTCATTTCCCCGGATCCGGCGCAGCAGCCTCTCCAAATCCACACCGGAATGACAGAGATCCCTCTCTGCACTTCCCTCATGGTGAACATAATAGGTCTCGCCACCCTGTTCTTTCGCATAATATAACGCCCTGTCTGCTTTCTGCAATAGAGTGGGAAATGACTCTTTCCCCTTTTCCCCCATCACAATGCCGACAGAGACAGAGAGATCTCTCAGCTCACTGTTCTTCCCGGCCCTCTGTCTCACCGCCCGCAAAAACTTCTCCGCCAGACGGATGGCATCTTCTTCTGACTTCGTATCCTCAAAAAGTGCGACGAACTCATCCCCTCCAAAACGGTAGATCACGACATCATCCCGCATCTGGCGGATACACTCCACTGTCTCTTTTAAGAAAAGGTCTCCCCGCACAAATCCTGTCCGGATGTTGACTTTCCGAAAACTGTCCAGATCAAAAAACATCAGGCAGCCGTCGTGTTCTTTTAGGGATTTTTTCATAATATTCTCCCCGCTGCTCCGGTTATAAACCCCGGTCAGCTCATCATACAGCATATCTTCTACGGCCCGCATCTCATTTTTCTCCATCACGCGGCTGAGAATGGTGGTCGCCTCAGCAATTTCTTTCTCCGCCGTCTTATCGGAATCTATCTTTTCCAGACGCTCTTCTTTTAAAAGCCGGATCATGGCTTTCGCCGCCTCCGGGTCAAACTGCGTGCCGACCCCCTCTTCCAGTTCTCTCATCACCTTGTCATTATCCAGCTGTTTTCGGTAAATGCGGTTGCTCGTCATGGCATCATAGGCGTCCGCCACGGAAATGATCCGGGCGATAAAGGGAATCTCCTGGCCTTTCAGCCCCTCCGGGTATCCCCTGCCGTCATATCTCTCGTGGTGGTATTTGGCGCCGATATCAATGCCTGGGATCATGTTGATATCCTTTAAAATCTCTCCGCCGGTCACTGTGTGCTGCTTCATCAGATGATACTCCTCATCCGTCAGCTTCCCCGGCTTATTCAGCACAGAATCCGGCACGCCAATCTTTCCGATATCGTGTAACAGCGCCACAAACCGGATGTTCTGCACCTCATCTTCGGACAATCCCAGTTCCTCCGCAATGGCGGCAGAATACTCAGACACCCGCTTGGAATGGCCCTGAGTGTACTCATCTTTTGCGTCAATCGTATTCGCGATAGTCGCAATACTCTGCAGCGTCATTTTCTGGATCTGATTATTTTTTTCATCCAGCATATGCAGATATGCCGTATTTTCATTTGTAATCTCATCATACAATTTTGTGGCCACATAGGAGCCCCCGAAACAGAGAAACAAAAGAGCGAGCTGTATCTCCCCGTCTTTGCTGCTCTGTAACGTCATCGAGCCGTTTAAAAATTTCAATCCCACAGAGATGAGATTGACGGCCATGGACGCCGCCCCGGTGGCAAGAATCAGCCCCGGCTGGTGGTACAGCACAAGAAATGATAGCATCGGCAAAATATAGCTGAATACCATACTGGTGCTCCCTGTCATCATACTGAACAGATACATCAGAAAATATCCGGCGACTATATAATAGCGGAGACGCACCATATCTGGTTTTTTAAAATATAACAGCATACAGATGACTGCCGGCAGTGCCGTCACAAGCATAAACACAAGCAGATAGGGGAGCGTCCGCTCTCCTTTCATCACTTCCCCCACATATGACACAAACAAAATACCGACAATAATCATCCATCCCACAACAAGATCCCGGTTTATCTTGTGTACATGTGAATCCATAGCAGCCCTCCGTTCCGGTGCGCAAAAATGCGAAATCCAATTTTTTACATCATTTTCATCAACTTACAGTATATCACACAATATCCGATTTCACAACCACGAACGTCACGCTTTGCGAGACTGCCCCCCTATTCGGCGGTCAGCTTGAAATACAGCATCTCCGGATCATCCTCTGTTATCTGGTGAAATACGCCGCTCTCCATATCATAGTACCCGTACAGCTCCGGCTCATCTTCCTCTTCCTCCCAGTCCTCTTCCTCAGCATCCCCCTCCCCTTCTTCATAATAACGGGCCAGGCATTTCCCCTCTGCAATGGTTATGATATCATAATCAGCAACCCCATTTTCTTTCAGAGTCTCCGTCATCTTTTCCTCATATTGCAGAACCGGGCTGTTGTCTTCCGGGCTGCAGCTGAACACAGCCTCCTCCGCCATCAGATACAGACGGCCTCCGTAAGTAAAGATACTGCCACCAAAGTATGTGCCGTCTTCCCCGCTGAAATTTATTTTATTTTCTTTGTATGCCTTTTTTATGTCATTTCCCCTGATAAACACCCTCTTTTTTCCGGTCTCTGCATCATACACCCAGATATCATAAGACTGCTGGACACCGTAAAAGATCTTATTCCCCTCCCTGTAATATAACACAGGGGCGGCAGTATAGCAGTTTTCATCAATTATCTCTACCCGGTCCTCACCCAGTCTGTAAATAGAAAACCCGTAGACATTTCTCTTCTTTCCCTCTTTTACCGGTTTCGTCTTGAAAATGATACAGTCCCCGCACTTATTATCCAACATTGACCCCCCAATTGAGTGGCCCGTTTCCGGGGCATTTTTTATTTTAATAAATTTTTTATCTGACCGGTCATACACCGTAAATTCATGGTTACAGGTGATATATGCAAGGTATCTCTCATCAGCATATAAGCATCCATTAAAGGCATACAAATCCTCATCGTCCGCACCCACTTTTGTGATCTTCTCCATCTTCCACACCTGGGGCATCTCCCCGTCCCCTTCCCGCGAAATCGGTATCGTATAGAGAACCGCCGTTGCATATGAACCCGGATATCTCTGGATGATCAGCTCTTCATTGTTTACATAAAGAAGCGTTCCCTCTTTCAATGCAATCGTTCGGATATAAGCGCCGTCCAGACCCCGCTGCTCAATCCCGTTTTCGGTCTCAATATAGATCATATAGTCATTGCAATAGGAATACTTGCTATCCCCGTCTTTAATGGGCTGGATCTTCTGCCCGGCGTCCGCCTCTCTCTCTGTGGCAAACACCGCATCGTCCTCCCGCAGCCCGCCACTGTCTTTTAGAGAATAGCGCAGCCCCCGGCTCCTGCCCCCGGCCATCACATCAAGCCAGAGCTCATCTCCTCTCACCGACAGCCGCCTCACAAAACAGCTCTCATTTTCCCCCGCGCCGAGCATCTCCCGGATCTCATTTTCCCGGATCAGAACTTTCTTTTCCCCGGCCTGGCATTGATAACTCCACACATCACAGGAAACTCCTCCCTCCTGTCCCTCCAGCAGCCCCGTATAGAAAAATGCGCCATTTCCGGAGTCCGCAAGGCTCATTGCCGTAAAATTATCCGCAATCTTTTCTGTCTCGCGGCTCCCTATGCGGTGTACATAGAGTGGTTTCTTTTGCTGGACGTCCTTTTTATACCCCTCCAGCAATACAAAATCTCCCTCTTTGTCCCGCTCCCAGTCCGCCCGGACGCCCACACAGGTGAATTTATTTTCCCCGTCACAGGACATCTCATAATTTCCCGCTTTTACATTATTTTCATTGTCTCTCCGGTTCCTCACATGAAATCTGCCGTCAAAAGAAAAATAGAGGATATAGTTTTTATCTACATACAACGCATTGTCAAGATCGATCTCTTCTCTCTCTTTGGAGGAGACAAGCACCTCATGCTTTTCAGGCAATGGGATCTCCCCCTCCTCTGTCCGCCTGAGCGGGATGGAACACAGGTCATCCTCCGTATTGCCATAGAGGATCTCATCCGGATTCACGGCGAGGAGAGTAACCAGAATCCCAAATTCACTCTCCTCCCCGATGTCTTCATACGTGATCGTCCGAAGCAGTTTCCCGTCGAAATCCCGCTGTTCTATCCCTTTTTCTGTCTGGGTATAGACAGCATGATCCGTGACAAAACTGCCCTCTTTATCTGGGGCAGTTTCCTCCGTTCTTATTCCCGCCCCGCTCACACTGGCCCTTTCGCTGGCCGTGTTGTCAGAGGCGCACCCGGCCAGCAGATATGCCGCCAGCAGCCCGGCAAAAACAATACTCCCTTTTCTCATATTGTCCACCTTCCCTTTTTCTCTTCCAAACGTATCTCCGTCTGAACCAATACACTCAGATAAATAGTAACAGGCTGACCGCCATGACAAACATCCCGGCCACCAGGCCGTAAACCGAGGAGTGGTGTCCCCCGCACATTCCACTTTCTTTGAACCCTGGGGACTCCGGCAATATAGCTGTCTCCGGCTGCCGGGCCGCCGGGAGCAGCTCGTCAAAGGAAATAAATACCATGATCCCCGCAACCCCCGCAAAAATAATCCCAAATACGACATCATTCATGACCGGCATCAGCACAAGCCACCCGATCAGAGCCCCCACCGGTTCCGCCAGTCCGGACAAAAATGAATAACAGAAAGCTCTCCTCCGGGAACCGGTGGCCTGGTAGATGGGCACAGACACAGCGATCCCCTCCGGTATGTTGTGGATAGCGATGGCAAACACAATAGGAACTGCCACTTCCGGTTCCTGGAGAGCAGATACAAATGTCGCCAGCCCCTCCGGAAAATTGTGGATGGCAATGGCCAGCGCCGTAAATATCCCTGTGCGCATCAGCCCGCGGTCCATAGTTCTCCCGGCAGCCGGACAGAGAATCTTCTCATTTTTCTCTTCAACCAGCCGGATCTCATGTGGATTTTCATCTCTGGGAATAATTTTATCAATGACTGCGATCAGAACAATCCCACCAAAAAAAGAAAGTACTGCCACCCAGCTCCCCAGCCGCTCCCCCAATTGTGCGGCAAGCGGCCTCTGCGCCTTGGCGATGATCTCCACCATGGAGACGTACACCATCACCCCCGCTGAAAATCCCAGGCTCACAGACAGAAACACCCGGTTTGTGCGCTTTGCCACAAATGCAATGCAGCTCCCGATCCCTGTACTTAATCCGGCAAGTAACGTAAGCATAAATGCCACCAGTACATGACTCATCAAAATCCCCCCTTCCCTACAGCATATGTCGAACCAGCGGTTTCGATACCGGAACCGCTCACACATATGATCTGTAACCAAGGGGGATATGCAGGAGCGTTTTTACAGCAGTCCGGTACTGAAATACCGCTCCATGCGGTCAGCCAGCACCGTTGCCACAACTTTGTCCTCACCGTATTTTTTCAGAATCTCTTTTGCCGCCCACACATTGGCGCCGGAAGATGTCCCACAGAGCAGCCCCTGGACTCTGGCAAGCTCCCGCGTTGTCTCAATGGCATCCTCATCCGTCACCGTGGCGATGTCATCGATTAGGGACGTATCAAGCACAGCCGGGACAAATCCGTCACCGATCCCCTGGATACTGTGCAGTCCCGGTTCGTCCCCGAGAAGAGCGGATACATTTTTCGGCTCTACCGCTACTATCTTTACCCCGGGATTTTTTTCTTTCAGATACCGTCCGATCCCCTGCAGTGTGCCGCCGCTTCCGAGACCAGACACAAAGATATCCACTCTGCCTCCGATCTGCTCATACAGCTCCGGGGCTGTCGTCCGGTAATGAATCTCTGGATTGTCCGGATTTTCAAACTGCTGCGGCATAAATGCATTGCCGATCTCCCGGATCAGCTCCTCTGCCTTTTCCACGGAGCCGCCAATGCTCAGCTCCGGCGGCGTCAGAACCAGTTCCGCCCCCAGAGAGCGGATGATCTTCTTTCGCTCTTCACTCATATTTTCCGGCATGACAATGATCACCCGGTATCCTTTCCGGACTCCCACAAAAGCAAGGCCAATCCCGGTATTGCCAGACGTCGGCTCAACAATTGTCATACCCGGTCTCAGAGCTCCGCTCTTCTCTGCCTGTTCCACCATATTTTTTGCCACCCGGTCTTTGATACTGCCGCCCGGATTTAAAAATTCTGCCTTTGCAAAAATATTCAGCCCCGTCGTTCCCTTTAAGCTGACAAGCGGCGTATTTCCGATCAGATCGATCACATTTTCATAATACATATTCTTCTGTTTCCCCTGATTTTTTTTATTATTATATAGTATATGATTCATTTTTTCAACTATTATAACGCGGCGGCGCCATTGTCTCTGCCAGGGCAACAGCTATGTCAGAATGAAATCCTCTTTTTCTTCCCCCCCGCCCTGCGCACCATTTTCCGGTATTTCGCCCTCTGTTTTTTCGGCGCGCGGATGCGGATCTTCTTTGCCTTTCTCAGTGATTTTTTCTTTATCGATTTTAGTTTAAAATATTTTCCGTTCAGGAAAACTTTGTGGCGGATCACAACTTTCTTTCTCGTAATTGCGATCAGCCTCACCCGGTTTCCCCTTTTATCCGATCTTGTCACCTTATACCGGCAGCCAAAACGCTTGAATATCGTCCCCTTTTTCTCATATTTCTTACTCCAGACGGCCGTCAGGGTCAGTGAATCTGAATACGCGCAGGAATCAAATGTGAGGCGCGTCTTTTTTGTTATCTTGCTTCCATTAAATTTCCATCCCGTGAGAACATAATTTTTCTTTTTTGTCTTTGCCGATGGCAGGAGCCCGGCGCTCCCCCAGGCTATCTCCCGGCGGTCCGGCACTCCCGTTCCTCCCCGCTCATCATAATAGATCGTATACGTGCGCACGGCAAAACAGGCATACAGCGTTGGCGTCCCAGCCCCCTCTGTCTCCCCAAAAGCGGCCTGGCAGACTTCCCTGTATGTTGTCTCATCCGTCACCGGCATACCACCCTCTGCCGCAGTGTACCACCCGGTAAATTTATAGCCGGGCAGCGCAGGTTCCCGCAGATCATCAAGCAGATCCGCCTCATTCCACGAAAAAGTTTTATCCCGGCCATAGGCCGGAACGCGGCTGACTTTCTTTTTCAGCGATGGCGGAAGCGCCAGTTCAACATTCAATTTCAGCCCGCCCTTTTCCGCCCACACCGCCTGTAACACCGTACTGTCCTTTTCGCTGTCGCCGGATGCCTCTCCGTAGGTGATCCCGGACGCATTGGCCTCTGTTATGAGAAGCCCGCTCTCCGTCTTCCAGCCTGCCAGACTGTAACCGCTCCGCCGGGGCGCACTTTCCCCAGAAGGAATCAGATCTGCCGACCACCAGTCTGCTCCCCCCTCTCTCTCCCTGCCATCCAGGCTGCTCCCCTCTGCCCGGTAGATAACCCGGTAATTCTTTTTCTCCCAGCCGGCATACAGCGTGAGATTATCCGTCAATACACTGCCAAATACATGGGGCGTCCTCTTTTCTTTGTCTCTGTACCAGCCGGTAAACCGATAACCATCCCATTCTGGCTTCTCCGGCTCCACATCGCTCTGGCCCTCTCCAAAAAACTGTGGCAGGACCCGAGCTCCCCCGTCCATATCGTAAGATTCGCGGATGCC